>PMJN01000136.1 GCA_003157445.1 Micrococcales bacterium | reverse complement strand
GTCCTGAAGTCTCACCCATCCCACGCCGGTCAAGAGAGCCGGTGTGACATGCCGTACCCCACCCGTGGGCCGAAGGTCCGGCGGTAGGTCTCAGCAAGTTCGTGCTCGTGCATGATCACCGCACGCCGCTCCTGTTATGCGACGGACACCAGCCCGGTGCGGCCGCCTAGAAGGTCACTGAAAGCGTCCGTAGCCGAATCCACTTACGTCGAACGGTCGGTGTTCTACTTGGGTTCAGCGGGTCTCGCTTCCCGGGCCATTAGATACCAAGCGTTCCTCGCGCCCGGCGGGATTTCCCGTGGGCGTCGGTGGGAGAACCAACTCGAGCGGAACGGTCAACCGGGGCAACAACACATGCACGATCGGCCCGATCGCCAGGGCGTAGGCCACGGTGCCGATGCCGACCACACCGCCCATTAGCCAACCCACTGCCAGCACGGTCAGCTCGAGCGTGGTTCGCACCAGCCCGACACTTCGGCTGGTACGTCGCACCAGACCGGTCATCAGTCCGTCACGGGGGCCCGGACCTAGCTGACTGCCGATGTACATCGCGCCCGCGAGACCGTTGAGTCCGATGCCAGCGGCCAACATCACCCCCCGCTGCCACAGCACCGCCGGCGCGCTGAGCATCGAGAGGGCAATGTCAGCGGCGATCCCGATGATGAACACGTTCGCAACGGTCCCGAAGCCGGGCATCTGCCGCAGCGGTATCCACAGCAGCAGAACGAGCACACCCACCACGATGGTGACTGTCCCGAAGCTCAACGGCAGGTGCGTGGCCACGCCGTAGTGGAAGACGTCCCAGGGGTCGAGTCCGAGCTGGGCCCGGATCATCATGGCCATCGAGACGCCATAGAGCGTTAGCCCGGCGAGCAGTTGGGCCAGCCGGCGCGGCAGCCGCCCGGCACTCAGCTGTTGGCGAGGCGATATTGGTAGGAGAGGGGAGGAAGACATAGACCCATCATGACCACAAGTGGACTGTTCATAAATAGCCAATTCTGCAACAGTGGTCTGCATGGCCCCGTCTAACGTGTCCGCAACACGACTCTCTGCTCTGCTCAGGCCTGCCGCCGGAGGCTCTCCGGCATACCTGCATATCGCCGATGCCCTCAGGCTTCTCATCGTTGACGGCCGGATCCCGGTCGGCAGCCGCATACCCAGCGAGCGGGACCTCACCCTGGCGTTGGGGTTGAGCCGCACGACAATCACGAGGTCGTACGCCAAGTTGCGAGACCGCGGGTACATCACGTCACGTCGTGGCTCGGGCAGCCTCGCCGCCCTGCCCGGTGAGGCGTCCCATCGCCTTGCCGGCCCGCTGACCCCGGGCGACTCCGAGGAGGGCAAGTTGGACCTGACCGTTGCTGCGCTGCCCGCTCCTCCGGGCACGGCTGCGGCCTTCGCATCAGCGATCGACCACCTCCCTGGCTATCTGACCGGATCGGGATACCACCCACTGGGCCTGGAGGTTCTTCGCACAGCGATCGCGTTGCGCTTCAACGAACGCGGCGTTCCGACCGAGCCCAACCAGATCATCGTCACCTCAGGGGCGCTGTCATCGATGGCACTGGTCGCCGCGACCTACCTCAGGCCGGGCGACAGGGTTGTCATGGACAGCCCCACCTACCCCAACACCATGGCCACACTGCGTCGCGCCGGCGCCCGCATCATCGGCGTCGGCGTGGAACCGGCAGGTTGGGACATCGATGCCCTGGAGTCCACTATTCGTCGGGCCAAACCTGCCATGTCGGTGCTGATCCCCGACTTCCACAACCCAGTTGGATGCCTCATGCCCGACGATGAACGTGCCCAGGTGTCCCGTTCGTGGTCACGCTCGGGGACGATCGGGGTTGTCGACGAGACATTGATCGACTTTCCGGCCGACCGAGATGCCGCGGCGCCCCTGCCGATGGCAGCTCACGGGACCCGAACAGTCACCGTCGGCAGCGCCAGCAAGTCGTTCTGGGGAGGCTTGCGCATCGGCTGGATCCGCGCCACCACCGACCAGGTAGCCCAGCTTTCCGAGTCCCGACTCGCCCTCGACCTTGCGGCACCGGTCCTGGAGCAGCTCGTCCTTCTCCAGCTGATGGCGGATCGCGAACGCATCGTCAAGTATCAGCAGGAACGGGTCCGCCAGTCCCGGTCGGCGCTGTGCGATGCCATCCAAACAGCCCTTCCCCACTGGCTGCTCCACCAACCTGCCGGAGGCCTGTCCATCTGGTGCGAACTACCCGACGCGCTCTCAACCGCAGTCGTGGCCGCGGCCGAGAAACAGGATCTGCTCTTGGGAGCCGGCCCGCGATTCGCCGTGGATGGCGGCCTCGAGCGCTTCTTGCGGCTGACCTGCACGCAGCACTCCGACACCATGCTGGACGCGGTCGCCCGCATGGCCCACGCGTGGGAGGACGCGCAGGTCAACCGGAACGCGCGCCCACACCCAGGTCACCTGGTCGCCTGAGCCCGGTCCAGTTCAGTTCAGTTCAGTTCAGTTCAGCGAGCCTAGGAAGCCGACCCGCCAGCGGGACAAGTCGCGAACTTGCCCCCGCCGTTGCCATCACCGCAGAAGGATGGTCAACTGGCACGTGTTTGAGTTCGTCTTGCGTTTGAGCGTGCTCGAACGCTTACCGTCGTGGTCATGAGCATCACCGCGCCGGAACTACGCAGGATCTTGCAGCAGACCAGGGTCGAGGATCTGCCGGACCTGACCGAGACACTGACCCGCGACCTGGTCTGCGCCGGGGACGCCGCCGCGGCGATGTCGGTCGCGGAGGTGGCCGAGCTCGTCGGGGTCTCGGCGCACACGCTGCGCTACTACGAGCGGATCGGGCTGGTCGAGGTCGAAAGGGATGTCTCGGGCTATCGCAGCTATGACCGGGCGGCGGTCGGCCGGGTCATCTTCATCACCCGGCTTCGGCTGTCCGACATGCCGGTCCGTGACATCGCCCACTACATCGAGCTCGTCGGTCAGGGGGCAGAGACGGTCCCGGCCCGTCTGGCGCTTCTGGAGAAACACCGCGCCCAGATCCGGCATCAGATCAGCGCCTTGCAGCTCTCGTTGGCGGTCATCGACTACAAGATCACCACCTACGGCGGCCGTTGCCGCGGCTGATTCCCGAGCACGAACGGATCCGTCCGACTCGCCACATCCCAGGATCATCCACCCGGGCGCCAGCATGCCCACCAACGGAAACCGAGCACCACCATGACCGCCACCACATTTCCCCGCCGTAGGGTCGCTGACTTGGACGTCTCGGTCCTCGGGCTGGGCTGCATGGGCATGAGCCTGGCCTACGGCCCCGCCGACCAGGACGAGTCGCTGGCCACCATCCACGCGGCGCTCGATGCCGGGGTGAACTTCCTGGACACCGCCGACATGTACGGCAACGGGCACAACGAGCAGCTGCTCGCGCAGGTCCTGGCCGTCCGCCGCGACGACGTTGTCGTCGCCACAAAGTTCGGCATCCTGACAAACCCCGAGACCTCCATGCCGGCAGGAACCAACGGCTCACCCGATTACGCGCGCAGGGCCGTCGACGCCTCTCTGCGACGGCTCGGCGTCGATGTCATCGACCTGTACTACCTGCACCGGGTCGACCCGCAGACCCCCATCGAGGAGACCGTCACGGCGATGGCGCAGATGGTCACCGCCGGCAAAGTGCGCCACCTGGGCCTGTCCGAGGCCTCCGCGGCCACCCTGCGCCGGGCCGCCGCGGTGCATCCGATCGCCGCGGTGCAAAGCGAGTGGTCGATCTTCAGCCGGGACATTGAGACCGAGGTGGTCCCCGCCGCGCGTGAGCTCGGCGTCGCGCTGGTGCCCTACAGCCCGCTCGGCCGCGGTCTGCTCACCGGCTCCCCCTCCTCGAGCAGCGACCTGGCCGATGATGACTTCCGTCGCACCCTGCCACGCTGGCACGCCGAGCACCTGCAGGCCAACCTCATGCTGGTCCAACGCATCCGCACAATCGCCGACGACGCTGACGCCACGCCGGCCCAGGTCGCCCTCGCGTGGCTTCTGGCCCAAGGCGACGACGTCGTACCGATCCCCGGCACGAAGCGGCGCACTCACCTGAAGAACAACCTCGGTGCCGTCGACGTCCGGCTGCCCGCAGGAGCACTGGATCAGCTGTCGGCGATGAAACCTTCCGGTGACCGGTACCCGCAGATGGACTGGGTGCGAGGTGAGAGCGCACCCGCGCTCCAGTGACGCGACACCCAATCGGCGCGCCAGCACTCGTAGCGATCACCGCCGACTGGCAGCCCAAGCAGATGCACCCCCCCGTGACCCGGAACAAGGCCGATCGGGTCCCGCCACCACGGCCGGGGAGCAGAAACTACACACGGACCCTGCGCCCGGCCCGGTAGCGGATCGCTCACAGGACAATAGGAGCGAAGAGACCCAGTTGTCAGCACGGCAATGAGATCGTGGCCTTTGCGAATCGTTAACCAAAATGATGACCCTTTCAGACGTAGACAGGGAACGAATGGTGAGCACATGACGACCCTTGATGACGCGGCCCAACTGGGTGCAAAAGAACAAGGCCTTGCCGTGATCTCGACGTTGCGAGCCGACGGCACCATTCAGTCGTCGGTGGTCAATTCCGGCGTGATGCGGCATCCATTGGTCGAGCAGTCGGTCCTGGCGTTTGTCTCCTACGGAAAGGTCAAGTTGGCCAACCTGCGTGCTCGGCCACAGTTGACCGCGACGTTCCGGTCGGGGTGGCAGTGGGTTGCAGTGGAGGGCTACGCCCAGCTCATCGGACCCGATGACCCTCNNCAGCGCCGCACGCTGGTCCTGATCGAGCCGGTGAGGATCTACAGCAACTGATCGCGAAGGTCTCGGAGGTGCGATCGGCAATGCCGTCACGTGGGCAGCCTTCCCTGCCGCCGACCCCCTCCGTACAGGGTCACCTTGCCCGCACGACCATCCCTAACTGCACAGCAAGAGTCTTGACCTTCGACTTGGACAGGTGTTCTTGCCGGGCGCGGCCTACGCTCTCATTTATCAAGTGCGCATCGTGACAGGAGAAATCGTGGGCCGCATATTCAGGTGGAAGGTTCAGTCAAACCGTTGGATTGATGGCCTTAGCGAAGGCCCTCAGATCCTCGCGTGGATCGGGATGGGGCTGGCCAGCTACAACCACATGGAGTAGTCGACCGACCAGCTCGCATGAACAGCACTCTTTAGTGGTACCATAACTCGTACAACTATGAAGGAGTTACCGATGGCGGTCACTGCGAGCGAGGCACGCAAGAACCTCTTCCCGTTGATCGAAAAGGTCAACGATGATCGCACCCCGATCGAGATCACGTCGCGGCGGGGAGACGCTGTACTCCTGTCCCGCGCTGACTACGACGCCCTGGAGGAAACCGCGCACCTGCTGCGGGTGCCGGCGAATGCCAAACGCCTGATCGAGAGCCTGCAGCAGGCGAGGACAGGGCAACGCGAAGAGCACGATCTGACCCGG
>PMJN01000164.1 GCA_003157445.1 Micrococcales bacterium | reverse complement strand
CCTCCAGCCCGCCGGAGCCTAGCCCGGCGAGCGTCCTAAGAAGGCTGCTAGGTCAGGGGTTGGACAGGCCCGAACTCTTGTCCATGCCAAGAATGTGCAACCATGAAAGCCTTGTAGAGCGGGAGGTGGTCTGACCGGCCCGCGACGAGTCCAACGGGGCTCGCGTCGTATAACTGAAGGTGGCCGCAGCCAAGGTCCTCAGACCCTGGGCTTTCGTCGAATCCGCTGCTGCCAGGGCTTGACTAGCTGCCAGGGCCTGCTTTGCCACGATCGCCGCCGCGGCGACCACGTTCGCTGCTTGTTCTGCCTGTAACGGCGTCAATGTCATCGCTTGGAGCTGGGCAGGTGACCCGTTGAACACACTGAGGTCCACGGCCAGACTCGAGCCGGGCATCTGACCGACGTCGGTGTACTGCCAGAACGTGTAGCTGGCCCAGCCACCTATCACCGGCGGACTGGGGACCCCGTAGGTGGCCAACCACAGTGGGTAGGCAGCGAAAGCTGTCGAGTTAGCCATATTGCCCGTCCAGAAGGACGGATTCGTGTAGATGATCGGGGTGCGCCCAGTCGCCTTAGCCGTCTGGTCCAGCCAGGTGTGCACCCACAGCGAGAGCTGGTCCGAGTTCAGGCTCCCGGCATCTTCGAGGTCCAGGACCGGCGGCAGGTTTCCCGGCCCGTTCAGGCTTCCTATTGCCTGCGTGAACTGGTTGGACTCTGCTGTCGCGTTGACGACAATCTCGGCTGGGCTGGCCCCGCTCGGATGTGCGAAGTGATAGGCACCCCGGATCACATTGGCGTTGACGGCCGCTGCATAGTCCCAGGAGAACGAAGGGTTGCGATAGCCGCCCCCTTCGGTGGCCTTGATGAAGGCAAACGATGCTTTACCCCACGCGTGTGCAGCGCCCCAGTCGAAGGTCGCACCGTTGTTGTGGTTGTAGCTCGACACGTCTGGACCGATGACTCCGGCGTTTGCGGCGCCAGCGCTGGTAGCGGTCACCGCTGCGACGAGGACAAGCGCTGCCGCGGCGCGTTTGAGCGCAAAGCGGGACCAGTTCGGTTTTGGGCGCGAGCTTAGGCGTGGCTTAGGCACGGACGAGAGTCTCCTTCTGTGTTCGGGCGCGCAACACAGATCAGGAGTTCAACAGGAGGAACAAACTGAGCTTAGGAAGTTCAACGGGAGGAACAATCCGTGCCGGATGAACTTCAATCGTGCGGGTAGTGCAGGTGTCCTGTACGCGTTTTCCCAAAACCCGAATACGTGGTCGCAGTCCTACCGCCGATGCACCAGCACCATGATGCCAGCCAGGAGCCTGCACCTGCAGACCCGCAGACTGCCCGATTCGTGAGGTATTCCTGCCTTTGTGCCCTTCNNGACCCGGTGCGCGATGGCGAGGTGCTGGAGGTCAAGGGCAGCGACGGCGGTGCGCCTTACACGGTCAGATGGAGCGACGGACACATCGGTCTGGTCTATCCGGGCCCGGGCGCCGTGATGAGAGTCGAGAGCGGAGCAGCTGGTTCACAGCGCTCACAAGACACCGCACACAGTGCCGAGACCTCCAAGGCATGGCACGTGCAGGTGTCGGTAGTTGAGACCGGGGACAACACCCGCGCCACTGCCCTGCTCATCTCCGACCAGCCGGTTGAGTACCGAGCCCATGGCGACAGCCACCGCAGCCCCTCGGACGAACCAAAAGGGGCGATCGGTGACGAGGTGGCGGTAGCCCGCGCTCTTCGACACCTCGCCGACTCACTTCTGGCTCGAGCCGAGTCGGACATCGAGGCCGCGACGGGCACTGACGCTTACGTACGCCCGCTGTAGCCCAGAGGCGCGGTCCAAGAACGCTTAGCGCCAGGCAATCAGGAGTTGTACGCCGTTTTGACGGCCCTGCGCAACGCTGCGCGAGGCCACCGCAGGCCGAGCAGGATGATAGCCACTAAGCTTGCGCCCGCGCAGGTGGCGACGGCAGTAGCCGGGGTCATGTGCTCGGCGAGGTATCCAGCCACGAGGTAGGCGGCGCCGCTGGCCGCCACCGAAAGCGCACCACCAAGGCCGAAAACCCGCCCACGCATCTCTGCTGGCACGACCAACGAAAACGTGGACTGCAGCGGGAGCATGAAAGCCTGCAGCACCCCGCAGGTGAACCACAAGAGCCAGGTGAGGGGCAACGGTGGGGCCAGCGCGGTCACCAACAGAGGCAACGGCATCAAGAGCGCCATGAAGATTATCCGGGAGTTCTGGCGCTCGGGCTGCCAGCGTCCGACCATCACCAGTCCTGCCACTGCCCCGAAGATAGGGGCCGCCATGAGCAGACCGCCGAGGCGAGTCGACCCGGACTGGTCCTGTGCGTAGGCGATGGCCACGGCCTCTGGCGCCGCCATTGCCCACACCGAACACAGACTCAGAGACAGCAAAGAGACCAGGACCGAATGCCTAAAGAGGTATCTGGCCCCGTGACCGATATCGCGGAAGAACCCGACGACGCCGGCGGAGGGTATGCCGCGAACAGCCTGTGCCTTGACGACCACAGCCATGACCAGAGCCGATAGCAGAAATGTGACCAGGTCGAAGACCAGCCCGCGGACGGCTCCTACCCAGGCCACGACGAACCCGCCCAGAGTCAGCCCGATGGCCTGGTTGACCTGTTCACTCATGGTGCCCAGACCCAGCGCACGGGCGTAGAGCCGACGATCACTGAAGAGGTCGGTCATCAGGATCTGACCGGAGGACACGGCTGGGCCACCCAGCAGCTCGATCAGGAACAGCAGGGCGAACACCATCCACAAAGGTACGCCAGAACGCCCGGGAACGGTCTGGGTCAGGGCAGTCACTCCCACCGTGAAGATCAGGACACCCACCAGGGCCGCCCGCGATAGGTGAGCGACGATCAGGACATATTTGTACGGGACGCGGTCAGAAATCGGCGCGAGAAGACTTCTTCCAAAGATGCTCGGCAGCAGACTGACGGCAAAGGTGGCTGCGGCGGCAAACGGCGACCCTGTCTGATCCAGTACGAAGGAGGCCACGACAACCCTGGCCAGGTAGTCGCCCCACGTCGACAAGGCTGCCGCGAGGAAGAGCGCCAGGTAACCACGGGTCCGGAAGACCTCGGAGTATGGGGGCATGGCGATCCGCCGACCTGGCTCCTCGGGGATCCGTTGCATCGATTGCCGTTCTGCCTGTTCTTCTACCTACTGCGATTCATAAAAGCTACTGCGATTCATAAAAGTTCAGGTTGACGGCGGCTCGCGCGCGCCGCGCCAGGCGACGGTAGGCCTCAGCCAGCTCTTCGCCTGACCCAGCCTGACGACCTACGATCCGTCCGATGCCATCGGCATCCCGCAGGTCGCTGGGGAGCGCATCGACCGGCCGGCCGCGCCACAGGACCGATGCGTTGCGCAGCGAGGACGCGAAGGTCCAGGCCTGCGTCATGGTCTCCACATCGGCGGTCGGGATCAGTCCCGCCTTGCCCGCTGCAGCCAACGCCGCAAGAGTGCCGGTGGTCCGTAGCCCTTCGAACTCATACCCGTGTCGAAGCTGCACGAGCTGGACCGTCCACTCGACGTCTGACAGTCCGCCCAAACCCAGTTTGAAGTGCGTCTTAGGATCGGCACCACGTGGCAGGCGTTCGGACTCCATCCTCGCTTTGAGCATGCGAATCTCCCGTACCGCGTGTGCCGACACTCCGCCCAGCGGCCACCTGATCGGGTTGATCAGGTCAGCGAAGGCCTGCCACAGATCAGCGTCACCTGCCACCGGGGCAGCGCGCAGCAGGGCCTGAGCCTCCCAGGTAAGCGACCAGCGCTCGTAGTAGGCGGCGAAGCCACCAAGCGAACGCACCATCGGGCCCCCCTTGCCTTCAGGACGAAGATCTGTGTCGATGACCAGCTGTGGGTCCGGACCCGCGACCCCCAGTAAGCGCCTGACTTCCTGGACGACCATCGTGGCCTGTTTGTGGGCGTCGGTCTCGTCCACGCCGTCATCAGGGCGGTGAACGAACATGACATCGGCATCTGAGCCGTAACCCATCTGGCCACCGCCGAGGCTGCCCATTCCGACAACAAGCAGTCGTGTGCCCAACGGCCGGCCGCTCTGGTCCTGGACTCTTTTGGTGGCGATCTCCAGAGCCGACTGCAATGTGGCGGCGGTGATGTCGGTCAGGGCGGCGCCAACCCCGGCGAGGTCCAGCTGCCCGGTGAGGTCGGCAACGGCAATGCGGAACAGCTCCAGGCGTCGTACGACGCGCGCCGCCGTCATGGCGTCCTCTGGCGTCTTCTTACGGCGGGTAGCGGCCCGCATGGTGGTCAGGAGCGCCTCACGACTGCGGGGTGTCGAGCCTTCGACATCACCAAGCAAGGCAACGGACTCTGGCGCACGGATGAGTAGGTCTGCGGCATAGCGACTCCGGGCCAGGACATGGGCGAGGCGCTCAGCCGCGCTGCCCTCGTCACGGAGCATTCGCAGATACCAGTGGGTGGAGCCCAAGGAGTCGCTGACCCGTCTGAATGCGAGCAGCCCCGCGTCCGGGTCGGCCTCGTCGGCAAACCAGCCGAGCATGACCGGCAGTAGGGTCCGCTGGATCGCAGCTCGCCTGCTGAGCCCGCCGGTCAGAGCTTCAAGATGGCGCATCGCCCCCGCCGGGTCGCGAAAGCCCAACGCGGCCAGACGTTCACGGGCCGCCTCCGGGGTCAGCCGGGCCTCGGCGCTGCTGAGTCTGGCAGCTGCGATCAACAAAGGGCGGTAGAAGAGCCGCTCATGGATTCGTCGCACCTCACGCGCCTGTTGCTGCCATTGGGTGACCACGGCCGAGCCAGGATCGCTGCGATGGCCGACGGCCCGTCCGAGGCGCCGCAGGTCCGTCTCGGCGATCGGCATGAGATGGGTCCGCCGCAACTGGAAGAGCTGGATCCGGTGCTCGAGGGTACGCAAAAATCGATAAGACTCGTCCAGAACTGCCGCGTCCTCGCGCGCGACGTACCCGCCACGGGACAACGCGGCCAGAGCCTCCAGAGTCGTACCTGATCGCAGACTCTTGTCCGTGCGTCCGTGGACAAGCTGCAGCAGCTGAACACTGAACTCAACATCGCGCAGACCACCGGGGCCGAGTTTGAGCTGGCGCGCGGACTCGGTTGCCGGAACGTGCTCCTCGACGCGTCGGCGCATCGACTGAACGTCTTCGACGAAGTTCTCACGATTTGCCGCCTGCCACACCAGTGGACTTACTGCCTCGAGGTATTCGCGGCCAAGTTCGACGTTGCCTGCCACAGCCCTCGCCTTGAGCAGGGCCTGAAACTCCCATGTTTTGGCCCACCGCTGGTAATACTGCAGATGGCTGGCAACCGTCCGCACCAGCGGCCCGTTCTTGCCTTCGGGACGAAGGGCAGCATCCACCGGCCAGAGCGTGCCTTCGGCGGTGGACGCCGAGCAAGCCCGGATCAGCGCCGCCGCCAGCTGGGTGGCAATGATGAGCGCGGCAGGCTCATCGACGACCTGACCACTGGCCGGCTCCGCCACGAAGATGACGTCCACGTCGGAGACATAGTTGAGCTCACCTCCCCCGCACTTGCCCATGGCGATGACTGCGAAGCGGCAGTTATCCGAGTCCGGACCCACCTCAGCGCGGGCAATCAGCAGCGCCGCATCCAGAGCGGCAGCGGCAAGGTCTGCCAGGGCTGAGGCCGCATGTGGAAGCTCGTCGACCACCTTCTGCGCAGTCAGGTCCAACGCCGCGATCCCTAGCAGCTGGCTGCGGTAGGCCACCCGCAGGGCGTCGTAGGCAGGGCTGGTTCCCCCCCTTGCCAACGCCGCGCTCACGGCACCAACCATGACGTCCCGGCGTTCTTCGGCGCTCTGGCGGGTCGCCTCAATGACGGCGCGCCACTGACCGGGATGGGTCACCAGGTGGTCGCCGAGCGCGGAGGACGCCCCGAGCACGGCCAGCAGGCGGTCGCGTCCCGCGCTGGCGTGCCGCAGTGCTGAGATCAGCTCCCCGCCATAGCCCTCGGTGTCGATGTCAGCCTGCCGTAGCGACTCCATCAGGCGCACAAGCCCGAGCAAGGCAAGGTCTGGGTCTGCCACCTGGCTCAACGCGTCAGGCAGCCCGTCGGCAAAGACCTCGTCCATAGGGTCAGTCAGCCCGACAAGTGCCGGATCGTCCAGCAGGGCGTCGGCACGAGCCGGGTCGGCAAACCCCAGCCGGGCGAGCCGCGCCGCTCGACTGACGGACCGTGCGAATGGGCTCACGCGGTCCAACTTACCCAGCGCGGCACCATCGGTGCCGGCGTGTCTTACAAACGAGGCAAATATCGCTCGAGCTCGAACGGGGTGACCTGGCCCTTGTAGGCGTCCCACTCCGCCCGCTTGTTGCGCAGGAAGAAATCGAAGACGTGCTCACCCAGGGTCTCGGCCACAAGGT
Source organism: Micrococcales bacterium (assembly GCA_003157445.1). GTDB lineage: Bacteria > Actinomycetota > Actinomycetes > Actinomycetales > Dermatophilaceae > UBA4719. Next base: position 309 of record PMJN01000164.1, on the reverse strand, counting down.
CGGAACCTTCCATCACTCCGACGGCCTCGATCAGCGACGCCGGCAGGGGCCTGATGCCCATCGACCGGCGTTCGCCATCGGTCAATGTCCACACGTCGTCTTCTGCCTCTTCAGGCAATTCGTAGCCTTCTTCGATGCCCTTGAGCCCGGCGGCGAGCAGGACCGCGAAGGCGAGATAGGGGTTGCACGCCGAATCCAGCGAACGCACCTCCACGCGGGTGCTCTGACCCTTGCTGGGCTTGTACATCGGCACCCGAACCAGGGCGCTGCGGTTGTTGTGTCCCCAGCAGAGATGAGCAGGAGCCTCTC
>PMJN01000169.1 GCA_003157445.1 Micrococcales bacterium | reverse complement strand
AGTCGGCCAAGGCGTTTGCGGCCAAGCTGATCGATGCCCGCACTATCTTCTGGAACGGTCCGATGGGCGCGTTCGAAATGGCACCCTACGCGGACGGCACCAAGGTCGTCGCGCAGGCGTTGGTCGACGCGACGTCCAAGGGCGCTCTGACGGTCATCGGTGGTGGTGACTCGGCTGCAGCCGAACGTCAGCTGGGCTTCCAGGACAACCAGTTTGGACACATCTCAACCGGCGGAGGTGCCAGCCTGGAGTACCTCGAGGGCAAGGCGCTCCCCGGACTCACAGTCTTGGAAGGCTGAGCCCATGGCAAGTACGAATACCTCACACACCGCGTCATCCAACCGNNACGCTGATCGAGGGTGACAAGCTGCTCCTCAAACACGGGGCGCAGGATCTGTCGGTGCACGACGCCGGCGCCTACACCGGCGAGATCTCGGGTGAATTCCTGGCCAAGCTGGGCTGTACCTATGTCGCGGTCGGACATAGTGAGCGCCGGCAGTACCACGCCGAGGATGACACCGTGGTGGCCGCCAAGGTCAAGGCGGCATACCGGCACGGACTGACCCCGATCCTGTGCTGTGGCGAAGGTCTCGAGGTGCGCAAGGAGGGCCAGCAGGTTGCGCATGTCCTTGCGCAGGTCGACGCGGCCCTGAATGGCGTCAGTCCTGAGCAGGTGCGCTCAATAGTCATTGCTTACGAGCCGATCTGGGCCATCGGGACCGGCGAGGTGGCGACCCCGGCCGACGCGCAGGAGGTCTGCTCGGCCATCCGCACGAGGTTGGCCGAGCTCTACTCCGGCGACATCGCGGACGGCATCCGCATCCTCTACGGAGGGTCGGTTAAGGCGGGCAACGTGGCCGCGATCATGGCCAAGCCCGATGTGGATGGGGCGTTGGTCGGCGGTGCCGCGATCGTGGCAGATGAGTTCGTGTCGATCTGCCGTTACCGTGATCACGTCACAGGCGCCTGAGGGCCAGTCGACTGAACGCGAGCTAGAGGGTTTGGCACGTTGAGAGCAATGCCGGAAGCCGTCTAGGGCGCAAGGTTGGTCGTGATGCGCTCTCTTGGCTCGGTGGCGCGCCGCCTGTTGCCAAGGACCGCAGGCGACTAACCGCGAGGCGAAGTGCCTACTCGGGGGGCGTCAGGTACCCTGTGCCTTGGGTTGTTTAGTGCGACCGCACTGACGTCGAACGAGATTGGGTCTGACTTACGTGACTGCTGTGAAGATCGGGTTGCAGGTGCTGCTCGTCGTTTCTGGTTTGCTCCTGACCCTGTTGGTCCTCCTGCACAAGGGCAAGGGCGGTGGCCTCTCTGACATGTTCGGCGGAGGCATGTCCAGCACTATGAGCGGCTCCTCTGTTGCCGAGCGCAACCTCGACCGGTTCACCGTTGCTTTGGGGTTGGTGTGGGGCGCCACGGTCATTGGTCTGGATCTCGTCGCGCGTTACATCCAGTAGTCGTCCCGCCACCGATCGGCATCTTCGCGCTGAGCTGAGCTGAACTTCAAGGGAGTAACTTCGTGGCTAGTGGCAACGCGATCCGGGGGAGCCGAGTTGGTGCTGGTCCTACGGGAGAGGCGGAGCGCGGGGACGCCGCCCCTTGCGTCCACATCTCGTACTGGTGCAGCAATGGTCATGAGACGCGTCCCTCGTTCGCTGACGAAGTCAACCTGAGCGTTCCAGAGAACTGGGACTGCCCGCGCTGTGGTCTGCCTGCCGGTCAGGACCAGTCCAATCCACCGCCGGCCACCCGGGTTGAGCCTTACAAGACCCACCTGGCCTATGTGAAGGAGCGCCGCAGCCAGACCGAAGGTGATGCCATCCTGGACGAGGCGCTCCAAGCCTTGCGTGATCGCGGACTGATCAGTTAGTCGTGTAGCTTCAAGCTCAGCCAGGACGCAGCTGGAAGCACCTGCCAGGATCCCGGCGCAAGGTCCTTCTCCACAGGCGAACGACTCAGTGGCTTGCCAGCCGGATCAGCTGTGGGGGCACATGGGCGGCCGCAGCCCTGTCCAGAAACCATGTGGTCGACCTGAGTCCGACCGCCCCGGCTGCAGGCGCCTGCATCTGGCCGGCGCCCGAGAGAGCAAGCCCGACCGCGCCGGCCTTTTCCGGGCCAGAGACCAGGAGCCAGACGTCACGTGCAGAGCATAGGCTCGGAAACGTCATGGACACGCGCACAGGTGGAGGTTTGGGCGCCCCACGAACCCCGATGGTCGACGCGTCGCGCTCGTGCAAAGCAGGGTGTTCGGGAAACAGCGATGCCACGTGGGCATCTGGTCCGACGCCCAGCATCAGCAGGTCGAACTCTGGAACGTCGCGCCCCCGGGGTGCAGCCGCGGCCAGTTCGGCGCCGTAGCGGGCAGCCGCGGCGTCAACGTCGGATCCGTCAGGTCCATCGGTTGAGGGCATCGGGTGAACCCGCGAAGGGTCCAGGGGTACGGAGTCGAGCAGTGCCTGGCGGGCTTGGGTCACATTGCGCTCAGGATCACCGCTGGGAAGGAAACGTTCGTCACTCCACCAGAGGTTCAGATGTCGCCAGTCGATGGTGTCCTTGGCCGGGCTCTGGCGCAGTGAGACCAGCACCGCCAGGCCCATCGAGCCACCGGTAAGAACGATGTCTGCCTGCCCGCGGGAGGACTGTGCGTCGATGATGGCCAAGACCAGACGGGCGGCAGCGTCGTCGGCCAGGAACTGCTTGTCGTGATGGACGACGACTGTGGGACCTTGGTTCACGATGGGCTCTTTTCGTCTGGCCCAGCAGGCGGCTCGGCTTGCTGCGTGCTGGATAGCTTGTGGGTTGGCGCCTCCATCATGGCCAGGCCCTGGGTCAACGTCCGGGCGTAGACCTCATCCGGGTCGAGCCGGTGCAGTTCGTCGGCCAGGCACTCGGCCAGCTCACGGCGGGCCAGGCTGATACGGCGGACCGGCTGGCCCGGGGGTGACAGCGTCGCGACGGCCCCATCAGGGCGCAGGAGATCCGTGTCGCCGCTGGGGCGCGTAAGACGGACACTGGTCACGCCGGTACCTGGCCGGGTGCGCGTTCGGCTGACTGGACACTGAAGGGCCTGTGCAAGCCATGCGGCCATCAGGTCTGCCGATGGTGAGTCGCTTGCACCGGCGACATCTGCTTCGAGGACAGGCTCATATGGCGGCTGGTCAAGTGCCGCAGCTAGCAGGCCCCGCCACAGAGTTATGCGCGTCCAGGCTAGGTCGGTGTCGCCGGGCTGGTAGTTGTCCGCACGACGCTTCATCTCCGCCTGGGGATCGGATGCCTCTGCAGCATCGGTGATTCGTCGTTGCGCCATCTGCCCGACAGCCGACTCGGCCACGTTCAGAGGAGCACCTTTGGGCCACCATGCCACCACGGGGGAGTCTGGCAGCAGTAACGGGACAAGGACGCTGTCGCCGTGGCTCGCGAGTGCACCATAAAGCCGCAGGACGACCACCTCGCTGGCCCCGGCGTCACCGCCGACCCGTATCTGGGCGTCGAGCCGGCTGGCGCCGTTCTTCTCACCGCTGATCAGGGCGATGATCCGGCAGGGATGCTGGCGGCTGGCGTCGTTGGCCCCCTCGATCGCTTCCTCGGACTCGCTCTCGTTGACGACGATCACCATGGTGAGCACCCTACCCAGGGTCATGGCGCCAATGTCGTGCCGCAGCTTGACCAGATACTTGTTGACGGCAGCCGTCGTAGTCCCGGGCAGATCGACGATCATGGTTTCCTCCAGGTGCGCCCGTCGCGGCGCATCATGTCGTCGGCGCATTCCGGGCCCCACCCGCCGGCAGGGTAAGGGTCGGGCCTTCCCTGGGTGGCCCAGAACTCCTCCACCGGATCGAGAATCTGCCAGGCCAGCTCAACCTCTTCATGGCGGGGGAAAAGTGGCGGGTCACCGAGCATGACGTCCAGGATGAGCCGCTCATAGGCCTCGGGGCTGGACTCAGTGAACGAGCTGCCGTAGCCGAAGTCCATGGTGACGTCGCGCACTTCCATGGCATTGCCAGGCACCTTCGAGCCGAATCGCATGGTCACACCCTCGTCGGGCTGGACCCTGATC
>PMJN01000322.1 GCA_003157445.1 Micrococcales bacterium | reverse complement strand
TGTCCGAGCGCAGGTACTCGGGGAAGTTCAATCTACGTCTGGGCGAAAGCCTGCACCGCCGACTCGCCATCGAAGCTGCAGAGGAACAGGTGAGCATCAACCAGCTGGTGATCCGCAGACTCATGGCCGCTGGCTAGGACCACGCCGCACGTCCTACTTTGCCGCCGGTCGTGCGTGCGATCCTGTCGAGAAGAGGATCCTACGCAGGCTCCTCTTCGCCGGCAGACACACCCTCCGACCGAATCTGCGATGAGCCGGTTTATCACACTGGCGACGTCATGACAGTCCACTGGATCGTCCAGCAAGAGGCGCCGACCTCTGCGACTCAATCGACTCAAATCGACCCTTCGGTGAAACTGAGCGGCCCCTATGGCGACCTCAGCGGCCTCAAACAGCGGGAGACAGGTGCCTCTTCGATGGCGGCGGTCTCTTCGATCTCGGCCGCTCCTATCGTGACTTCCAACCTGGCTGGGGCGCACCGACGTCGCGTCTACTCATCCCGCCACCGCAGTGCGCGGGTTCTACAACCTCTCAGCTGCAGTCAAGTTGAGTAGCGATGAGGAGCCAGAGGGTCGAGGTTCCTGCTTGAATCGGAAGAGGTGCATCTTTGGCCCAGACGGGTCAGCATGGTCGCCATTGCCGGGTGGAAACGGCGAGAACATCAGTGCCGCATCGGCTGCAGGTGTCCTTCGTTGTCGGCGAAGGTGACGAGCAGCCGTACCTGCATCGTCTCTGGGTCGGCGGCACGCAAGATGTCACGTTCTGCGTCGACGTGAGCGATGCTGAGTGGCGTCTGGGGTGCAGCTTCCGCGCGTGCTCGTAGACCAGTGAGCTTCACGGAGTTCTGCGGGCGGCTTCTGGGCCGAGTTCAGGTCATCCGGACTCACCTGGGCCCTTCGCGACACTTGGCTTGAGGAAAGTCAGGGAGTCCAGACGTGCCATGTGTCATGACGTTGTCTCCGCAAGACGCCCCCATATCCACCTCCCAGGTTTCTGGGGGTTTGGGTGTGCTCTTAGCGGTGATCCCGCCGCTGGCCCTTGCCGCGGATCGTGTTCCTGCTCTGGCCAGACCNNCAGCAATTGACCGAATACTCACCATGGTCTTTGTCTTGGTCCCTAGCCTTCTAGTTAGGCTGCCTGACAGGGCTGCTCGCGGAAGACCGGAGAAGACCGAGGTTGGCCCATGAGCTCTCTTGGTTGTTTGGCACACCCCCACCTGGCTCGGGGTGTGCACATGTCGTTGAGCCCGCACGCGGCTTTGCGACGGGGGCCGATGTGGGCGATGGGAGTGCTCCTGGGCGCTGCCGTGATCGGCAGTCTGACTCTGCACGGCGGCACGCGGCCGGTGGTCGTGGACGGGCTGGGGATGCTGGCCGTGTGGATATCCGCGTGGGTGTGCTGGCTGGCGGTCTCGCATGTCGGGTTCCGGCGCTGGGATGTCCTGCTCGCTGCGGTTGCGGTGACCGCGTTCGCCGTCGGGCTNNTGTTCTACCCGTTGATGCTGGCCGCGCTGTTCGTGGCAGTGAGTCATCACTTGCGGGGGCTTGCGTCGTCGGTGTGGCTGGACTGTGCGGTGGGATCGCTGGGCGCGGCCTCGGTGCTGGTGGTCGTGCTCAGCCCGGTGCTGGACTCCGCTGCCAGCGGTTCGTCGTCGCTGGCCACCGCGTTGGCGGTCGCCTACCCGATGTTGGACCTGCTGCTCGTGGCCGCAGTCGCCGGGATTGCCGCCTTGCAGGGCGTGTGGATGGGGCGCCGCTGGGGCCTGCTGGTCGCGGGGCTGTTAGCTTTCGCGGGGGCAGACGTGGCCCTCGCGCTGCAACGGGCCACCGGCAACTTCGTGCCCGGTACACCGCTGGACGTTGGATGGGGGATCGGGCTCGCCCTGGTAGCGATATGGGTCGGCGGCACTGCTCAACGCGACCGACGGGTGGCGCAGCAGATGCGACCGGAGACCGGTGCCAGGGCACTGGGGGTGTCGTCGGTGGCCACCGTCGCGGGGTTGGGGGTGCTTCTTGTTGGCACCTGGGTGCCCCTGTCGCGTCTGGCCGTGACCCTGGCTGGGGTGACGCTGCTGGCGGCAGGGGCTCGCTCCCAGCTGGCGTTTCACCTTCTCGCGCGGATGGCGGGCCAACGCCGGCTGACCGCTGCCACCGACGAGCTGACCGGGTTGCCGAACCGGCGGGCTCTGTATGCCGAGGGGCACGTACGCCTGATGCAACCGCAGCCCCGGCGCCAAGCCCTCCTGATGCTCGACCTGGACAAGTTCAAGGAAGTCAACGACAGCCTGGGCCATCGCGCCGGCGACCAGCTGCTGGTACAGGTCAGTGCCCGCCTCCGCGAGCACATGCGCGCCGCCGACATGCTGGCACGGCTGGGCGGCGACGAGTTCGCGATGCTGCTTGATGACGCCGGCCATGACGAGGCCGTGGATGTCGCGCTCAAGGTGCGCGCGGCGCTGGACGTGCCGTTCGCCGTGGAGGACGTCGCGCTGCATACCAGCGTCAGTGTCGGGATCGCTCTGTTCCCCGAGCATGGCGCCGACCTGAGCGCCCTGTGGAGCAAGGCCGACATCGCCATGTACAACGCCAAGACATCAGGGCACGGCTATCACGTCTACAGCCGTGTCGACGACGCCGCTGACACCACCCGGCTGCACCTGGTGGAGGAGCTACGGACCGCGCTGATCACCGATCAGCTCGTCGTGTACTACCAGCCCAAGATCGACCTGACCACCGGCGACGTCCACTCCGTGGAGGCGCTGGTCCGCTGGGACCACCCCACGCGTGGTCTGCTCTACCCCGACGCCTTCCTCAGCCTGGTCGAGGAGTCCGGGCTGATGAAGGCGTTGACCCGGGTAGTACTCGCTCAGGCCCTGGACCAGCTCGTGGACTGGCACAAGCGGGGCCAATGTCTGACCGTCGCGGTCAACCTCTCGGCAAGTTCGCTGGTCGACTCAGACCTGCCCGAACAGGTCTTCTCGATGCTCGCAGCCCGAGGTCTGCCACCGAGCGCCCTGCAACTGGAGATCACCGAGGAGTTCCTGATGCCCGACCGCGATCGGGCCCAGGCCATCCTGACCCGGCTACGGCAAGGCGGCGTGCAGATCTCAATCGACGACTATGGCACCGGCTATAGCTCGCTTAGCTACCTGCGCGAGCTGCCCATTGACGAGTTCAAGCTCGACCGCTCCTTCATCCTGCCCATGGCCCAGGACGACCGCGCCGCAGCCCTGGTTGCCTCCACCATCGCCCTGGCCCACAGTCTCGGCCTGCGAATGGTCGCCGAAGGCGTCGAGACCCAGGTCGTCTACGCCGAGCTGGCGCGCTTGGGCTGTGACCAGGCGCAGGGTTTCTTCATGTCGAGACCTCTGCCCGCTGCCCAGCTCGACTACTGGCTCAGCAAGTGGTGCGGTGCCGACAAACTCACCGATACCCGTCAACTGCAGTCTCCTGCGCCGGTCTCTACCGGCAGCGGCGCAAAACGATGAAGTGAGCTCCCGCGCGCCGCAGACGTGGGTATTGGGGCGCCAGCCCGCAGAAGGTGGACCCATTGAGCTCGAGGGTGGGCAAGATGGCGTCCCTGGGCACACCCGTCGCGGTCATGGCCGATTATCTGGGACTGAGCACCCGCCAACCCGCCGACGGTGCATAACGTTCTTCGGCTACGAGCCGGGGAGGCTGGTGGGGATGGGATCGCCACCGGCAGTGCCCTCTGGATGCCCAGGCCAGCGGTGGTCCTGTGGCAGCGGTTGGTGATGTTGGCTGCGGCATCGGACTCAACGCTGCCGGGAGGCGATGTACAGCGGTAGCCAGTTTGGTCCGGGCCCATCTGAGGCGCTGATGAGCGCCATGGTGCGGCGCGCCGGGCGAAGTGCCGGGTTGGTGCCAGCCATGCTCGAGCTGACCGTAGTGGCAGCGGGTTGGCTGATTGGCTGTGTGGTCGCCATCGGCACGGTGGCCCACGGCGTGGCTATCGGGCCGATCGCGCATGTGTTATCGCCCCAGCTGACTGTCCGACTCGAGCCGGTACTCCTATAGGTGTCCCCGCAGCCAATCCCACAAGGCGCGTCGAGCGCGCCGCGTCTGGCCCGCGATATGAGACCTGCTGAACTCAATCAGGTCGGCGCGCGGTCGAGGTAAGGGGATCGGTTACGGGACTGCTGCGCTGCCCGATCGGCCTATGGGAATCCAGGCGACCTGCAACAGCCGCCGCCACCACTTCTGGAACACCAGGGTTCGTCAGTGTCATTAGCTTCAGAACAGGGCACTGAGGGCTCGGGTAGGCATAGGGCGACAGGGGGTCCAGCGCGGGGGAACGATCACCATTCACAGGCCGACCTCCACAATGATGGCCTTCGTGTCGTCAGGCCCTGCGGCCGTTTTCTGTGCCGACACCCGCCATGGGCCGCCAACCTGATGGGTTCAGAGACTGAAGCAGGCCGCCATGAATGCAGGGACTTGTCAACACGTCCATAGTCGTCTATGTTCTGACGCATCGTTAATTTGAACGACCGGTACACAAAATCGAGCGTAACAGGGCCCAAGCCGCAGACTGGTCGGTGCTGTCGCCATCGCGCCTAAGGAGTCGCACGGACCCCTTAGCTAGCACGCTCGACTATCAGGGCCGGCGTCATACGAAAGTTGGAGTCGCATGGACAACTTCGCTAGCACGCTCGACTATCAGGCGGATCGGCGTCCCACCAAGGTCGTACTGACCCACGACGGTCACGAGCTGACTAATGAGGCTCTGTTTGCTCGTGTTAACGCGCTCGCGAAAGGTTTGCGCGACCTCGGCGTCGGCCGCGGAGATATCGTCGCAATGTTGCTCTACAACAGGATCGAATTCATCGAGCTGGTTTACGCGGTCAACCGCGTGGGAGCAGCGTTCCTGCCGCTGAACTACCGTCTGGCCCCCGCCGAGTGGGAGTTCATTCTCGGGCACGGGCAGGTGAAGGTGCTCTTCACATCAGCGGAGTTCGC
>PMJN01000547.1 GCA_003157445.1 Micrococcales bacterium | reverse complement strand
TGCCGCAGGGCTCTTACCGGGCACTGGCCGCCACAGCTAACCACTTCGCGCGCGAGTCTCACATCGACGAGGTGGCTGCTGCGCTGCAGATCGACCCGCTCGAACTGCGACTGCGTCACCTGTCCGACACCCGACTCACCCAGACACTCAGGGAGCTCGCAGAACGAATCGACTGGAAACACCGCGCGAGTCGGGCCGGGCGAGGAGTCGGCATCGCCTGCGGCATGGAGAAGGACGCCCGGGTCGCCACGGCCGCCGATGTTGGGGTCGACCGGGACGGTGCACTGCACGTGCTGAGAATCGTCACCGTCTTGGAGTGCGGTGCCGTCGTTGACCCAGACGGACTGCGCAGCCAGATTGTCGGCGCGACGATCATGGGGCTCGGTGGTGCCCTGTTCGAGGCTATTCACTTCGATGACGGACGAATCCTGAACCCGTCCCTGGCCACCTATCGGGTCCCGACGTTCGCTGACGTACCGCCGATCGACGTTACTGTGCTGGACCGCCCCGACATCCCGTCCGCAGGAGCTGGCGAGACCCCGATCATTGCCATCGCCCCGGCAATCGCCAACGCCATCCAAGCCGCGACGGGGCGACGGATCCGCTCGCTGCCCCTGGCACCCGATGGTCGCATCCTGTGAGGCGGCGCCGCTAGATCCTGCGCCTCTGCTGGCAGGCTCTGGGAGGGCGCCGGCTCGTGCGGACCGAACCCGCTCAGGACCTGCCACAAGCCCAGACACTGAGCGCAGGCCCGCTCCTTGGTTGTCGCAGACCCACCTAGTTCAGAGTTGGGTGTTCAGGTACATCTGCAGCAGGGACACCGTGCGGGTGTTCCAGGTGCGCGCCCCGTCGCGGTAGGTGCCGAGGTAGGACTGCACAAAACACGTGGAATTTATTGCGCACATGCCTAAGTTCTCTCAAAGACTCCAAGCAAGGCGACGGTTGGTGCTTGTCGCTGATCGCACAGAGTTGTCTCCTCTGGCGAGTTCTGTGTGAGGCGTTGACTTGGCCCGGGCCCGGCTTGTCAGTGCAGGTAGATGACCTTCTGGACCTCTGAGCGCAGCCTGGAATCTAGCCGAGGGCTAGCCGCTGAGACGAGTCGTCCAGTAGCACGGCGTGGTCGCCAGCCGCCGACAGGCAGGCGCGGGACTCGGAGTCGACGTTGATGCACAGCAGGCAGCCCCCCCGACTCTCGATGTCCCACGCTGCATCCTCGATGACCTCCCCGGCACCAGGGCTGCGCAGGCGGGCGACCTGCAGGTCGAGAACGACCATAGACGCGCAGGCCGACAGTGCGTCAAGCAGCGCCCGCAGCCGGCTGGTGTCGTTGCGCCCGAAAGTCCCAGCTGGCCGGATCGTGGCAGTGAGCCACGCCGTCTCAGATACCGCTGCATCGGGTCTGATTGGCGCCAGGACACCGCCGGCCAAGCCTGGAGTGCGAACCGAAGACTGCGGGATGCTCAATTCAAGGACGGTACCCATCGTGACCTCCTCCAGGCCGACCGCCATGGTCAACCGCTGTCTCGACTGTCGTCCACTTTTCTGTAAGCGACCTGTGTCAACGACGAGTCTTTCCTCTGAACTGTCTGACCGCCTACCTGTGAGGTGGCTCGTTCAGACGGATGGGGGTTCTGTCCCGGCGGCCTCCGATGCTGAAGTGGATCGCACACCCAGCTCGTCACAGATAGCGTGGCGTCATGGTCGAATCAGCGCTCAGTGCGATCCAGGGTCTGTTGAAGCAGCAATACCGCGAGGAGCCGGGCGCTGCTCAGGTCACGCTGCGAGCCACGGGCCAGCTCGGCGAGGCGGTGTCCTGCTCGGTCGAGACTGGCCGGGGGATCGCCGTAGCCGGACTTCACGCGGCAACTGGCGGCGATGGCCAGCAGCTGTGCTCGGGCAACATGCTGTTGGAGGCGCTCGTCGCCTGCGCTGGCGTCACGCTGAGTGCGGTGGCGGCCTCGCTAGGTCTGGAGGTTCGAGGCGGGACAGTGCGCGCTGAAGGGGACCTGGACTTCCGAGGCACTCTCGCCGTCGATAAGAGCGTCCCAGTCGGGTTCACCGACATTCGATTGTCGTTCGACCTGGACACCGACGCCGACGCCGAGCAGTTGGCGACGTTGCAGCGGTTGACCGAGCGCTACTGCGTCGTGCTGCAGACGATCAGTACCTCCCCTAGGTGCATCACGACTCTTACGTCCTGATACGGAGCATCTTGGTCCCGCCTTGCATTCCCGCCACGGCGTATCGCAGCTGGTTGTCACCTTGGGCAAAGTAGCGCTCCAACACCGGCAAGCTCGATTCTTCTGCAGACATCGAAGCGGTTGCCGGAGGGTTTGACGTCAACTGGCCAGTTCAACAGGCAGATCGTCGCAGTGGAAGACGGTGAGTTCGCAGACAGCGCGGGTGAGCACGACATAGAGCCGTCGAAGCCCTGTGCGCCGGTCAGGCTCAGCCGCAGCGATGGCCGATGGCTCGACAACGATGACTCGGTCGAACTCCAGCCCTTTGGCCACCGTAGCCGGGACGACATCCACCTGATGGTCCAGGTCGCCATGGTTCGCGCCCAGCAGCCCGTGCTCAACGCCGTTGCGGGACAACGCCTTTGAGATATCCTCGGCTGCGGCTTCGGGGACGATCACCCCGATCGACCCGGGTTCGCGCAGAGTCTGGGCCACTGATTCGGCGACCCGGTCATACAGTCCGGGGCCCTTGACTCGCACTATCTCCAGGCGGCCGGGGTTGTCTCGCACCGACACCGGCACGCCCAGGTCGGGGGCCATCGATGGGAGCAGCTGGGCCGCAAACTCAATGACGCTCGCAGGCACCCTGAACCCGCGTTCGAGGATCTCGATGACGGCGTCCGGTTTGCCAAGGTGCCCCAGCGAGGCTTTCCACGAGTCAGTTGCCCATGGTGTCGTCCCCTGCGCCAGATCGCCCAAAACCGTGGCCGAGCCGGTCGAGCAGCGGCGCCCCACCGCGCGCAGCTGCATCGGTGAGAGGTCCTGCGCCTCGTCGAGTACGACGTGGCCGAGGCTGAGGGTCCGCTGGAGGTGGTCGTTGATCTCGTCGACCAGTACTGTGTCGGCCACCGACCATCTGGCCGATCCGCGCCCGGATGCAGGGTTGGCCCACAGGAGCATCGAGCGCTCGGCGTCGGTCAGCAGATCGGCGCTGTGCCGGTGCAGCGTCGTTGCGTCCGAGAGCAGGCTGAACAGCACGGCCTTCGGGTCGAGTGCGGGCCACACCGATCCGGCGTACCTCTTGACCGCTGCCGAGCGGGCCACGGCGTCCTGCACCCGGTCGTCTGGGGAGTCGCCGGCTTGCTCCATCTGGAGCAGGATCGCGTGGGCGAGACGGTGCGGCAGCATCCGGCGTGCCGCGTCGTACCTCACCCCTCGGGTCCGCAGCTCCTGCACGATCTCGGCCACCTCGGATACCGGCACCCGCCACTTGTGAGCGCCGCGCGGCAATACGAGTGCCTGTGTGGGTGTCTGCACATAAGACCACACGGCCGCACGCAGGATCTCCGCCAGGCGGGGGTCTCCCTTCAGGACGGCGGTGCCGACGCTGTCCCGGGCGCGCACAGGCACCGATGCGAGCAGCTCGTCGATCGTGCAATGTCGGACCTCGACCTCGCCGAGAGTCGGAAGCACGGCGCCGATGTGATCGAGGAACGCGCGGTTGGGACCGATGACCAGGACGCCGCTGCGAGCAAGGCGCTCCCGAAAGGCATAGAGCAGCCATGCCGCCCGGTGCAGGCCGACCGCAGTCTTGCCGGTGCCGGGCGCACCCTGGACGCAGACCGTTATGCCGACGTCGCAGCGCACGATCGAGTCCTGCTCTGGCTGGATCGTGGCCACTATGTCGCGCATGGGCCCGACTCGGGGACGTTCAATCTCACTGACGAGAATCTGGCTCCGGAAGGTGGGCTCGATCGCCGCTGTAACGCCCTGGCCGCCATCGAGGTGTTCATCCTCATAGGCCGTCAACTGACCCCTGTCGATCCCGAACCGTCGACGCAGGCTCACGCCCATGTTCTCGGCCGGTGACGCGCGGTAGAAAGCAGTGGAGACTTCCGCGCGCCAGTCGATGACCACGGGGTCGCCGTGGGAGTCGGCGACATGGCGTCGCCCGATGTACCAGCGCTCGGGTGTCAGTGCGTCACTGCGTTGCTGGTCGATTCGGCCGAAGAACAGGTTGGCGCGTGGGTCGTCGATCAGTGACTGCGCGCGCCGGTACAACGTGGCTGCGAGGTTCTCGCTGGAGACCCGGTCTCCGCCGTCAGCCTTCAACGACAGCGTCTGTTCGCGCATTCGGGCGAGCTCGGTGCGTGCACCTATGAGGTAGTCACGCTCGCGCTTCAGCTCTGGTGAAACGGACATGACCACACAACGCCTTCCTGGGCAGGTGCTTGGGGTTAGCCAAGCAGCCTAGCCTGCTGACGGCTTGTGACTGCACGGGCTGGTTTGGGACTGTCGTCGGCATTTGCCGTGGCACCATTGGCCGACTCAGGGGCGGGATAGACAGCAATAGCAGAGCTACTCGGGTACCCGTTCGCAGGCTCGGATTGCCCTGAGATCGGGATGGGCGCTGAGTATGGTGCTGTCCTTGCGGTGTCTGAGAGCCGAAGGCGAGATGCTGCCAGAGGAACGCCCCAAACCTGCCCAGGCACAATGATGATGTGCACTTGACCGTTATCGATGGGCTTTCGGCAGATCACGAGGCTGCCGTTGGCCTCTGGCGCGCCGCGAACGTCGCCAGGGAGCATGCCCCCAATGTGGACCGGGTGGCCCGGATCTGGGAGAAGCTGGCAGAACCTGAGGCGTGCCTGGTTATCGGCTACCTCGACCCGAACAGGGAAGTAGTGGCCATGGCACTGGCTGAACCCGGTCGCGCCGATCACGGCGCGGGAGTGGTCATCCCCGGCTATGGCCACGTGTCCATGGTCTTTGTCCACCCCGATATGTGGGGACGGGGTCTCGGCCGCCAGTTGCTGCAGGGACTTCACGAGCGAGCATCGGCGCGAGGCTGGAGCCGCACGACGCTGTGGACCCGGGCGTCGAACGCGCGCGCTCGACGCTTGTACGAAGGCCAGGGTTATCGAAGGTCAGGCCATGAGGCGACCCTTGGCAGCGGTGATCTCATCCTCCATCTCGAGTGTCAAGAGGTGAACGCCGAAGTTCGGTAGGGGAGCGGCCAGTGGCAGCGTCGGCGCACTCTCGGCGGACGGCGTTCCGGTCGGTGTATCGGAAGCCGCTGTGCTGAGAGGCGCTTTTCCTGTCTGTGTATGAGCACTGCGGGGGATGAACACGATTTCAGGGAAACGAGACTTGGTATGACTGTGGAGCGCGATGTGGATGACCCTGACGGTTAAGATCCGCACGTCTGGCCACGTGTGGAGGTGGTTGTTCGTGGGGAACTGCCTGTGGCTCGTGATGGCTTGGTGGCTGTCTGGATCGACCAGCGTGCGTTCGCTGGGTTCTGTCTTGTTAACGCTGCGCACGATGGTCGCAGCATGCGCCAGCGCATTGCACAGATTCGCTGGACACAACCGGGAACCGCTTCACAGATTCTTCTGGCCTGTACGTGCAGCGACTAGGTCCTGCCGTGTCGGTGATGATCACGTCGTCTAGGGGATCGTCCTCAGCGCTGGCAAGCCACCAGGGCACGGGCTGGCGGAATCTGTCAACCTGAATGA
>PMJN01000077.1 GCA_003157445.1 Micrococcales bacterium | reverse complement strand
CTGTATGTGGCTGCCGGACTGACCGTCTACGACGCTCTTGCGGCCTTCTCAAGCACCGCTAGCGGGGTGCCCCGCCACAAACACCTCACCAAACATCAGGCGCTGCGTCTGGTGCCGAGTCTGCGTAAGGACTCACTGGTCGGTGCCGTCCAGTACTACGACGCCCAGGTCGATGACGCACGTCACACGATGTTCCTGGTCCGCACCGCTGTGGCCTATGGTGCGCTGGCCGCAAATCGTTCTCGCGTCACAGGTTTCATCCGCCAGGGTGAGCGGGTCACCGGAGTCAGGGTTCGTGATCTCGAGACGGGTGACAACCTCGAGATCCGTGCTAGGCAGGTTCTCAACGCGACCGGCGTATGGACTGACGAGACCCAGTCGCTGGTAGGTGAACGCGGGCAGTTCCGGGTTCGGGCCAGCAAAGGCATTCACCTGGTCGTGCCGCGCGACCGGATCCAGTCCCAGAGTGGTCTGATCCTGCGCACTTCGACGTCGGTGCTCTTTGTCATACCGTGGGGCCGCCATTGGATCATCGGCACGACCGACACCGACTGGTCCCTGGACAAGGCGCATCCTGCCGCCAGCAGCAGCGACATCGACTATCTGCTTGCGCACATCAACAAGGTCTTGGTCACCCCGCTGACGCGCGAGGACGTCGAAGGCGTCTATGCGGGACTGCGTCCGCTGCTGGCCGGCGAGAGCGAGACCACCTCAGCCTTGTCGCGCGAGCACGTGGTCGGGCACCCGACCCCGGGTCTGGTGGTGGTGGCAGGAGGCAAGTACACGACGTATCGCGTGATGGCGGCGGACGCTGTCGACGAGGTCGCTCGCGGACTCGACGGCCGGGTGCCGGCGTCGTGCACCCAGCGGATCCCCTTGCTCGGAGCCGAGGGTTATGACGCCGCGTGGAACGCCCGCCATCGCACAGCAACCCGCTACGGCATTCACGTGGCGTGGGTTGAGCACCTGCTTCAGAGATACGGCTCCCTGGCTGTCGAGGTGCTCGACCTGTGCGCCACCGATCCTGTTCTGGCGGAAGCACTTTCGGGTGCCGATGACTATCTGGCCGCGGAGGTCGTGTACGCCGCCAGCCACGAAGGTGCCCGTCATCTGGATGACGTGCTGACCCGGCGCACCCGGATCTCAATCGAGACCTGGGACCGAGGGGTCTCGACCGCCACAGAGGCTGCTGCCCTGATGGCAACAGTCTTGGGCTGGAGCGACGAGCAGCAGGCTAGGGAGATTGAGCACTATCTCGCCAGGGTTGAGGCTGAGCGCCTTTCTCAGCAACAACCCGATGACGAGACTGCCGACAGCGCACGGATGCGCGCATCCGAGATCGTCCCGCTTGCCTGAGTCCTGCGCTGAATTCTCGTTTGAGCGCAGGGTTGGCGGGCGCAACCCCCGTCTGTCAGGGCAGGGTTAGGCCGTTGGGCTCGGTGCGGGACGGTTACGGGGGTTTTGTCGTTGTTGGCCCATACGGGTTGTCGGTGGCTCATAGGGATCGCGCACAGGAGTGGCGAACGGCGTCATATGGCACGCTTCATGGGCTCGGCGGTAATCCACACCAGTCAGAACCACAGGCACGACCGGAGGGAATTATCAACCCGATGACGATCGCGGTTCAGACCCCGGACGGGTTCGACGTGACGGTCATTAACGGGCGGCACGCCCGGTCGGTCAGGCACCGCCGGAACACCGCTGTCGCGCATCTGGCCCGGTTGCAGTCCAAATGCACGAAGGGTTCGCGGCGTTGGGTCAAGCTCGACAAGGCCAGGAAGCACGCCCAGTTCGCTGCCGCGAACGGCCTGCGGAACGTGGACCATCAGGTCTGGCGGAAGGTCGCGGACCTGGCCGTAGCCCATGACACGGGGACGATCATTCTTCGTGGGGTGCGCGGAATCGAGAAGAACACCTTGCGGACCGAGCGACGCAGGGCTGGTAGGCATCAGCGACGCTGCCTGTCCCAGTGGTCGCGTGGCCGCCAGGAGCGGTACCTGCGGGAGAAGACCTTACGTAACGTCTCACACATCAATGAGGCGTACTCGAGTAAGACCTGACCGGCGTGCTTGTCAGACAACCGGCCTTCGGGCCGGAACTACCAGTGTCGGGCGCGGGGGTTTGCCGGCCATCGTGACGTTGTGGGTGCCGTCAACATTCTGATGCGTGCCATCCACGGCGAGTACTGCCGAGTCGACCCCGGCGCAAAGATCCGGGTCACATATCTAACGGGGCTTTGCCCCAGCCCGACGAGTCGTGTCGTGGTGGCCTTGGGTGTGGGGGCTCCGGTCGGCGGGACTAGTCCCGTGACTGGCGTACCGGTCCGGGTATATAAACCGTCGTAACGGCTGGTTGGCCTGCCGGCCGCGTCCTGCGACCGGAGCCCATCATGAATTTACCGCGCAGTGTTGCCGATGTCTTGGACGATCATGTGGTTTTCGAGGTTGATTGCATCGACCGGATGTACTGCAACGTCTACACGCCGGGCCTGCAGTACGCGGGCGGCCTAGTAAAGCCGAGAACCCGGCCACGCCAGCACCGCTGGTCGGTGTTGGCGTGATGCTGGGGTCCG
>PMJN01000036.1 GCA_003157445.1 Micrococcales bacterium | reverse complement strand
CGCCAGCAGCGGATACCGCTCGCTTGACGAGAACCAGAAGGTTGAGTTCGACATCACCCAGGGCCCGAAGGGCCCCCAGGCGGAGAACATCCGCCCGCTCTGATCAGAACTCGTCTGATCTGAACTCGTTCATCTGAGTTCGCAGAAGCATCTTCTTCACCGCGAATGTCCCGGCCTTACGGCCGGGACATTCGTGCGTCCGGCCCCGTTTCGCCGGGTCGCCTGGCGAACCTGTCGGTCGGTCGTGATGGAATCTGCCGGTGCTGACGTTGCGGAGGGCCTCGAGTCTGGTCACCATGGCCCCGAGCCTGGATGAGGCGCAGGCTGCCGTGGTTGCCCACCGCAGCAACACAACTGGCTCCCATGGCTCAAGGGCTGGATCGGTTCTACGCGTTCTGGGTGCCCCTGGCACCGGCAAGACCTCCACGGCCATCGAGGTCGTGCTCGACAGGGTCCGCAGGGATGGGGTCGCGGCCGATCAGTGCTTGGTTCTGACGGCGTCGCGGACCGCGGCCGCCGACCTTCGCGAACGCATCACCGCCAGGATCGGTGGCACCACAACCGAACCAATGGCCCGTACTCATCAGGCACTCGGTTTCAGTATCCTGCGCCAGGGTGCCGCCTTGGCCGGGATGGCCAGCCCCCGGCTTCTGAGCGGACCCGAGCAGGACGTCGTCCTGGCAGAACTCCTAGCCGGTCATGCCTGCAGCGAGGGCAAGGCTCCCCACTGGCCTGCGCACATGGATGCAGCACTGGCCACCAGAGGGTTCCGCACCGAACTGCGGGACCTGTTGATGCGAGCGGTAGAGCGTGGCCTTGACGCCGTCGGGCTGGCGGCACTGGGGCGTGCCCACGATCGAGGCGATTGGGTTGCGGCTGCACAGGTTCTGGCCGAGTACGACCAGGTCACGGCACTGTCGCGGCCGGGTTCCTACGACCCCGCCTCGATCCTGGGCGCGGCAGCCGACCTGCTCGAGTCGAACCCCGAGACCGGTGAGCGTCTCACCGCGGGCTTAGCTCTGATCGTGGTCGATGACGCACAGGAGCTCACGCCCGCCGCGGCGCGGCTGCTGCAGGTCGTGCACCGCCCGCACATCGACCTCGTCCTTCTGGGCGACCCGGACGTTGCCGTCCAGACCTTTCGAGGCGCCGACCCGTCCATCCTGGGCGCCGACCACGCTCGATTTGGCGACGGTCCCACCATCACGCTGGCCACGTCCTACCGGCAGCCGCAGGTGCTGCGTGAGGTCAGTCTTGCGGTGACCCGGCGCATAGGCGCGCTCGCCGGGGGAACCCACCGCGGCCTTGAGCACGTCCGGCCCGGCGGACGCGTGCAGGTGGCTCTGCTGCGGGCCAGCTCGCAGGAGGCCGCGTTGATCGCCGCAGAGCTGCGGGCCGCCCACCTGCTGGGCGCCACGGCATGGTCCGAGATGGCCGTGATCGTTCGCGGGCAGGGCCGGACCAGCACGCTGCGCCGGGTGCTCATGGCTGCCGGTGTTCCTGTGGGGGTGCCGCCGGCCGAGATGCCGATCCGTGACGAGGTGGCAGTGCGGCCCCTGCTCGCTTTGCTGGAGGTCGCTCTCAATGTCGCTTCAGGGCAACCGGATCCGATCGATGCCCAGACTGCGGTTGATGCCGTGCTGTCCCCGATCGGCGGAGCCGATGCAGTGGGACTGCGGCGACTGCGCAGGGCGTTGCGCCGAGACGAGCTTGACAGCGGTGGCGGGCGGACCAGCGACGAGCTGCTTGCCTGTGCCCTGGTAGCGCCAGCGACGTTGGGGATGTTAGGTCCTGAGGGTGCGCCGGCCCGCCGGGTTGCCAGGGCGATTGCCGCGGCGGTGAAGGCCGCACGAACTGTCGATGGCTCCGATGGCTCGTGCTTTTCGCCAGGAGTGACCGCCGAGAGCGTGCTGTGGGCGTTGTGGGACGCGACCGGGCTGGGCGAGAGCTGGCGCCGGGTGGCATTGGGTGGCGGACTTGGGGGTGCCCGCGCTGATCGCCACCTCGATGCTGTGGTCGCCTTGTTCGACGCCGCCGCACAGTACGTCGACCGGTTGCCACAGATGGGGCCCCGCGGGTTCCTGCACCACATTCGTGGCCAGGAGGTCGCGGGCGACACCCTGGTGGCCCGCGCCCCCAGTCATGACAGCGTCTCTTTGCTCACACCTGCAGGGGCGGCGGGACGTCAGTGGTCCTTTGTCGTGATCGCGGGTGTCCAGGAGGGCGTCTGGCCCGACCTGCGCCTGCGCGGATCCCTGTTGGGTTCCGAGGCCCTGGTCGATGTCATCACCGGCCGCGGGCAGTCGTTGCGCGGCGCTCAGGCGGCTGTGCGCTACGACGAGACAAGGCTCTTCCTGGTCGCCGTAAGCCGCGCGTCCGAGCGGCTTCTAGTCACTGCCGTGCGAAGCGAGGACGAGCAGCCATCGGTCTATCTCGACATCGTGGACCCCCCGGCGGGAGCAGATGACGGGCAGGAACTGAGGGCTTTCAGCGAGGTGCCGCGCCCGATGACGCTGACCGGGCTGGTGGCCGAGCTTCGTCGCGAGGTGACCCTGGGGGCGAGCGCGGGCGAGCGGCACATGGCCGCTGGCCAGCTCGGGCGACTGGCGGCTGCCCAGGTCGCGGGCGCCGACCCAAGCTCTTGGTGGGCACTGACGTCGTTAAGTGATGACCGGCCCTTGAGAGCCGAAGGCGTGAGCGTCTCGGTGTCGCCATCACGGATCGAGAGCTATGGCGACTGCAGCCTGCGATGGCTGTTGTCCACCTGCGGCGGGGACGGCCCCAGTGTCGGTGCCGCTAACATCGGCACCCTGATCCACGACATCGCCGCAGACCTCGGTGATGCCGACGTGGCCACCATGGCAGCGGAGGTCGATGCTCGCTGGGGCCGGCTGGGGCTGCCCGCCGGTTGGTTGTCCAGGCGACAGCAGTCCGAGGCTCAGACCATGGTGGCCCGACTGGCCCGCTACTTCGAGGAAGCCGCCGCCGGCGGCTGGGAACGGATCGGCGTCGAGCTCGACCTGCAGGTCGAGCTAGGACGAGCAGTGTTGAAGGGCCGGGTCGACCGGCTCGAGCGAAATGGCAGCGGCGCCCTGCGGGTGGTGGATCTCAAGACGGGATCCAGCAAACCGACCAGCGTGGATCTGGCCCGCAATGCCCAGCTCGGTGCCTATCAGGCGGCGGTCGAGCACGGGGCGTTCGCCGGCTTCGGCGCCGTCTCGGCCGGGGCTGCGCTGCTACAGGTGGGCAAGGCTGCGGGCGTCAAAACCACGCTGCAGCAGCAGGGACCGCTGTCGGGCGATGAGGATCCTGGGTGGGCCAGCGTGCTGGTGACCGAAACCGCCGAGGGCATGGCGGGCAGCGACTTCACCGCCACCGCAGGCCCGGTGTGTACCTTCTGCGCGGTCAGTTCCAGCTGCCCTGTCAAGCCTGAGGGCAGGGTGATCTGAGTGCAGCCTCGCCCCAGCCGGTACTCAGCCCAGGCGATCGCCGACGCACTGGGCAACCCGCCCCCGACCGCCCAGCAGCGTGCTGTCATCCAGGCGCCGATGTGTCCGTTGCTGGT
>PMJN01000366.1:5090-6234 GCA_003157445.1 Micrococcales bacterium | reverse complement strand
CGGCCCGTCCTGGAGATGATCTGGCCGGAGAGGATCGAGCCGCCCATCATGCCCAGGGTCATGGGCAGGAGCATCAGGCCGGCGCTGGTCGGGGTCGCGCCCTTGACGATCTGCAGGTATAGCGGCAGACACGCCAGCCCACCGAACATGCCCATGCCCAGGATCACCGAGGCGATGGAGGCGACGCCCACTGTCTTGTTGGTAAACAGGCTCAGCGGCAGCAAGGCCTCTGCACCCATCGACCGCTCGACCAGGAAGAACGCGATGGCGCCCGCCAGACCGATGCCGTAGCAAGTCATGGACTGACCTGAGGTCCACCCCCACCCTTGACCCTGCTGGGCCACCAGCAGCAGCGGGACGAGCCCGATGGTGAGCGCGGCGGCGCCGCCGAAGTCGATGCGGTGCTCCAGACGGGTGTGTCGCAGGTGCAGGGTGTGGTTGACCACAAAGAGCGCGGCGATGCCGATGGGCACGTTGACCAGGAAGACCCAGCGCCAGCCGGTGACTCCTAGGATCTGGGACTGACCGGCGAAGAAGCCGCCGACGACCGGACCCAGGACGCTTGAGGTGCCAAAGACCGCCANNAACAGGAAGATGAGGATCGCTGCAGTGAAGAACGGCTTGCGGCCATAGATGTCCGAGAGCTTGCCGTACAGCGGCGTCACGATCGTCGAGGTGATCAGGTAAGCCGTGACGACCCAGGCCTGTCCGGCGAGGTCGTGCAGGTCGTCGGCGATGACCCGCATGGCCGAGGAGACGATGGTCTGGTCGAGTGCGGCCAGGAACATGCCCATCATCAGCCCGGCCAGAATGGTCATTATCTGCTTGTGCGAGAGCGCTCCGCCGGTGGGGGGCGCTGGAGCGATTGCTGTGGCCATTACTTGGAATCCTCGATAAGTGTGATCTTGTGAGCTTCGGAAGGCATGACTTTTGTCGCCTCGAAGGGCGACGTCTTCGGCATCTCGAAGGATGCGGTCTTCGACATCTCGAAGGATGCGGCGAACCGCTCGAGATAGCTGCTGAACACTTCGGCGTCAGCTGACTCCCAGTCCCGCAACATCAGGCGAAACCACTCGCCGCGGCTGGCCTTGAGATGCTCCACCAGCGCGCAGCCCTCGGCGCTGAGCGAGACCATGCAGGCCCG
>PMJN01000366.1:782-5026 GCA_003157445.1 Micrococcales bacterium | reverse complement strand
CAATGGACCCGAACAGCTTCATGACACGAACCATCTCCACGCTGAGCCGGCTTGCGTCTTCCAGGCTGATCGCCATCGTGCCTCCGCTGTCTTCCGATAACTTGCTTGCGTCATACAACTATCATGAATAACTTGCATGGTGCAAACAAGCGTATGGATCGCGGCGGAGAAACCCGTCAGAAGTGACCACCAGGGCTCGCACAACGCGATCTGCTCGCATCGTCAGCGACCACTCGGAACGCCGTATCGCCGACCGGGCGCCGGCGGCGGCCCGACGTGTGAAGGCTTCGGCGGACAGGCTGATGGTCGTGGTCGCCGGGTCCTACTGCGGCTCGGATACTGCATGGCCACGCAGGCTGCCATCCTGGTCAAGCTCGAGGTGGAAGCCCTGACGGACCACGACCGAGCCGGTCACGTCGATGACAAGTCGATGGCCAGGCTCATGAGCGGCGCCCTTGGCGATTCGCTTGGGCAGCTGGGCCAGAATCGAGCTGACGCACACCGCAGCCGCCGGGGAGTCCAGGTTGCCTGGTCTGCTGCAGGGCGCAGCCGATGTCCTGCTCATGGGTCCAGACGTCACAGATACCCAACAGCATCACGGTCGCAGCCTGACCCGGACCGAACGGCCCGGCGATGATGCTGGTGTCGGTCAGTGTGGGGTTGGCCCACTTCGCGAGTCTTGTGTCAGAGCCTCTTCGAGCTCGGCGAGTAGTTCCGCGCCGGTTGGTCCCCCACGCACTTGCACGCCATACTCCACCCGCCTGCCGAGGTCGTTCCTGATGTGCTCGTAGTGCGCCATCTCGACCCGCGCGTCCTTGCGTCCAGCGAGCCAGGCCTCGACACCCACGGCAGGGGATATCTGATCGTGCACGGTCCGTCCCGGACACTGAGTGGGTTCCTTGAGGTCGTCATTGCTGCCGGTGCGAGCAAGATCGACAACCCCTGGGTTGTCTGGGCGAAGGCTTCGACGAGGTCGTGCGCACGCTAAGGCTCTGCCGTAACTGGAGACATGCGGTGAGCCTACTTAGGGTGTGGACATGACCACGAGGACCGGCCTAGCTCCACAGGCTGAGAAACTGCCCCTGATCCTGGCAACTGTGGCGGTCGTGGCCGTGGTGATCCCGGCCGGTTTGCTGGGGGGCGCCTTCGCAGGACCCGTGGCAGGGCTGGCCGATGTTGGCGTGTTGGTGCGCTGGGGGCTGCCGATCGTGCGGGCCATCCACGACCTCGCGGCAGCGAGCACAATTGGTTTGCTGGTGGCCGCTGCCACCATCATCCCCGAGGCGCGCCACACCTCCCGGCGGGTCACCGCGGCCCGCTATGCCTGCGTCTGCGGCGTCGTCTGGGTGGTGGCCGGCCTCGTCGGGCTCGTCTTCTCCTTCGCTGACCTCTCTGGCACGCCGCTGACCGATCCGATGTTCGGCGCCCAGTTCCAGACCTTCGTCTTCCAGCTCGACTTCCTGCGCGCCGACGCGCTCAGCTTCGCGATGGCGTTGGTCGTGACCATGAGCGCTGCGGTGGTTCGGCGGCGCTCGGGCATGCTCGCACTGGCTGTGCTCAGTATCCTGGCGATACTGCCGCTATCCCTAGCTGGTCACGCCTCGGGCGCGGCCGACCATGACCTGGCCGTCAACTCCCTTGCCGTGCACCTGGTCTCAGCCGTCCTGTGGGTTGGAGGCCTGCTCGCACTGGCGATGCTGCGCCCCGTGCTTGGCAAAGGGCTCGCGGTCAGCGTCCAACGGTACTCAACCCTCGCCGGGTGGTGCTTCGTGGCCGTGGCCGTTTCGGGGGTGGCTAACGCCTGGATCCGGGTCGGCTCCATCGGCAACCTGGCGTCCAGCTATGGCGCGCTGGTGATCCTCAAGGTCGTCGCACTGGTCGTGCTCGGCCTCGCCGGCTGGCAGCAACGGTTACGGGTGGTGGACCGGATCGCCACCGATCCACTTGCCGGGCGGCTCTTCGGGCGACTGGCCCTGTTGGAGCTGGTCGTGATGGGTGCCGCCTTTGGCCTGGGGGCTGCACTCTCACGCAGTGCCCCGCCGGTTGCCGGCGTGCCCATTGTCAGTGCAGACCGCGCGTACGCCCTGACCGGTTATCCCGCCCCAGCCGGGCCATTAACCGCTGTTGGATGGCTCACCGTCTGGCGCATCGACTGGCTGTGGCTGGCGGTGGCCCTGATCGCCGTGACCCTGTATCTGCTCGGCGCCGCGCGGATGCGCGCTCGCGGCGACTCATGGCCGATCCTGCGCACCATCGGCTGGGTCATGGGCTGGGCGATCTTCGTGTGGGCCACCTGCGGGGCGCCGGGGGTCTATGGTCGCGTCTTGTTCTCAATGCACATGGTCATGCACATGACCCTGTCCATGGCGGCTCCGATCCTGATGGTGCTTGCCGCTCCGGTCACCCTCGCCCTGCGGACCCTGACGCCACGTCGGGACCATACTCTGGGACCTCGCGAGCTGCTGCTGGCTCTGGTGCATTCCAGATACTTCACGGTGATCGCTAATCCGGTCGTGGCCGCCGTCATCTTCTTCGGCAGCCTGATCGTGTTCTACTACTCGCCGTTGTTCGACTTGGCCCTTCGCACCCACACTGGGCACGTCCTGATGACGATCCACTTCCTGTTTGCCGGGTACCTCTTCGCGTGGGTGCTCGTAGGGATCGACCCAGGGCCCAAGCGCTGGCCACCCGTGTTCTTGCTGATCATCCTCTTCGGCACGATCTCGTTCCAGGCGTTCTTTGGTGTCGCCCTGACCAGCGGCACGACGTTGCTGGCACCCACCTTCTTCCAAGGCCTGCATCTGGCCTGGACGGTGGACCTGCTGGCCGACCAGCGCACCGGTGGCGCTGTGGCCTGGGGGATCGGTGAGCTACCCACGCTGATCCTGGCTCTGTTGGTCGCCTTCGCGTGGGTGCGATCGGATAAAGCCGAGTCCACCCGGCATGACCGTCAGGCCGATCGTGACGACGACGCCGAGCTGAAGGCCTACAACGTCCACCTCAGCGCGCTATCGAAGCGACCCGCACCGAGCGTGCCCACCCCTCCGAGGTCAGGAGACTGACATGCGTATCGCCGTGATCCAGCTCGGGTATGACGACCAGGAGCCTGTCGCCGACAGGGTCATCCGGGCCGCGACTCTCGTTCGTGCCCAGGCTGGTCACGACCTCGTCGTGCTACCGGAGCTCTGGGCCCCTGGCGGTTTCTCCTACCAGAGGTGGGACGAGCGGGCCGAACCCGTTGACGGCCCGGTTGCTTCGGCTATGTCCGCCGCAGCCCGAGACGCCGCTGTGATGCTGCACGCGGGGTCGATCGTCGAGCGCCGGGCCGATGGTGCCCCCGGCCCCGAGGGCAAACACCTATGGAACACCTCGCTGGTCTTCACCGCCGACGGCTCGCTGGCAGCAACCTACCGAAAGATTCACCGCTTCGGCTTCGGCCTGGGTGAGCCCCTGCTGATGGAGGCCGGCCAGTCTCTGTCGCTGGTCAATGTCCCCGACTCCTCACCGTCAGCGGGGGTCGCTCGTGCGGCGCTTTCGACCTGTTACGACCTGCGGTTTCCCGAGCTGTATCGGGCCCAGCTTGACGCCGGAGCAACGCTCTTCGTCATACCGGCTGCCTGGCCCGCGGCTCGGGTGCGTCACTGGACACTGCTCGCCCACGCGCGTGCGGTCGAGAACCAGTGCCTGGTGGTGGCATGCAACACGGCAGGCACCCACGCGGGCGTGGAGATGGGCGGACACAGCCAGGTCGTGCTGCCGACCGGAGACGTGGTGGCGATGGCCGGCAGTGACGAGCAGGTGCTCAGCGTCGAGGTCGATATGAGGGTGGTCGCCGACTACCGCGCCAGTTTCCCGGTCCTGGCAGATCGGCGGCTACCGATAGCCGGGGTGTCCTAGAACGCGTCCTCGGGAACGTCCATCAGGGAGTTGTCCGTCGCCTCGGCGATCTGGCGCTCAGCGGCGATCTTTGGCAGGACTGTGCGGGCAAAGAAGGACGCCGCCGCGATCTTGCCCTCGTAGAAGTTCTGGTCCTTGGCCGATGCCGTGCCGGCGTCCAGTGCGGCTTTGGCGATCTCTGCCTGACGGAGCAGCAGCCAACCGACGACCAGGTCGCCCGCGCAGAGTAGGAGACGCGAGGTGTTCTGGCCGACCTTGTACAGGTTCTTCACTGAGCTCTGCTCGCCGCCGCGTGGATCTGAGTTCATCAGCTCGGTGACCATGAACCCGAGGATGCCCTGCAGGTC
>PMJN01000366.1:0-682 GCA_003157445.1 Micrococcales bacterium | reverse complement strand
GAAGCCCGAGCCGCCAAAGGTCTGCAGCGACTCGGTGCCGAGCAGTACCCAGGCGCGTTCGGAGCCGACGCCCTTCACAATAGGCAGCAAGAGGTCGTTGACTCTGCTGGCCATCGCGGCAACTGAGTCCTTCTCGAGTTCATCCGAGCCGCTGAGCTGCTGGGCTTGGTCGACGATGTCCTGCTGGGTGGCCGTGTAGATGACCAGGGCTCGCAGGCCTTCGGCGTAGGCCTTCTGCAGCATCAAGGACCGACGCACGTCGGGGTGGTGCGTGATGCTCACCCGGGGCGCGCTCTTGTCCGTCATCTGGGTCAGGTCGGCGCCCTGGATGCGCTCCTTGGCGAACTCCAGCGCGTTGAGGTATCCAGTTGACAACGTGGCAATTGCCTTGGTGCCAACCATCATCCGCGCGAACTCGATGATCCGGAACATCTGCGCGATGCCGTTGTGGCTGTCCCCGAGCAGGGTGCCTACTGCTGGCTGCTTGTCGCCGAAGGTCACCTCGCAGGTAGTCGATACCTTCAGACCCATCTTGTGCTCGACGTTGGTGACGTAGACGCCGTTGCGCTCGCCCAGCTCGCCAGTCTCGAGGTCAACGTGGAACTTGGGAACCAGGAAGAGTGACAGGCCCTTGGTGCCTGCCACGCTGCCTTCGGGTCGAGCCAGGACAAAGTGCACGACG
>PMJN01000102.1 GCA_003157445.1 Micrococcales bacterium | reverse complement strand
AGGAGCCGTTAGTTCTCGTCCTGGACGACGTGCATCACCCGGCGCACACGCCCACCGCGGACCACGTGGCCGACATTCACCTGGCCCTGCCGC
The DNA here is from genome assembly GCA_003157445.1 of Micrococcales bacterium. GTDB lineage: Bacteria > Actinomycetota > Actinomycetes > Actinomycetales > Dermatophilaceae > UBA4719. Next base: position 8,561 of record PMJN01000102.1, on the reverse strand, counting down.
CGGGCGCAGCGCTTGCGCTGTCGGGTCGATCGCGCCCCGAGGTGCCGCTGGGACGGCGACGGGTAGAGGGCCAGGTGCACGAGATTGCGCCTAAGGACCTTGCGCTGTCTCGTGGTGAGGCGCGGGCATTGCTGCGCTCGCGTGGCTTGCAGGTCGACGCCTCGGGAGTCGACGAGCTCTGCCAGGCCACCGAGGGTGGGCCGCCGGCCTTCAACTGATCACGCTCGCGCAGGCCGGGACGTCCTCGTACACGGCGGAGTCCGCCACGCCCCCGGTCAATCCGTCAGGGCGACCGCCTCCTGGCAGCACGTGCGCGCGCAGGCCCTGACCACGATCGAACCGCAGGTGCTCTCCTTCCTCATGGACACGTCTGTGCTGGACAGCCTCTCCGGGACCACGTGCGATGCCGTGCTGCGACCCAGCGGTTGCGCCGAACTGCTCGAGCAGCTCGCAGCGACCCGACGGCTGTTCCTCGCGCCAGCCGACGGTGACAGGCACATTTGCCACGTGCACAGGCTGTTCGCTGATCTAGTCCGGGATGAGCTCCACCGCTGCAGCCCGGACCGCTTCGCACAGCTCCATCTGGCGATGAGCGCCTGGTGCGAGGACGAGGGCGACATCGACGGCGCGATCCGTCATGCGGTCAAAGCGCAGGCATCCGATCACACGGGCGATCTCGTTCTCGTAAACGCGACAGATCTGCGGGCCGAGGGCTGCACCTAACTGTTGGCCGATGGCTCGAGCTGGTCGGCCCGGTGGACCAGGCAGACTGCTTCCATGGCGATGGGGGGCAGCACTGCATGTAGTCGCCACTGCTGACATGTCGGCACTCGAAGAGAACATGGCTGTGCTTCGCGCCCTCTCCGAGGGTGGCCCGGCTGGCCGACGGGACCCCGTCTGTCGCGGTACAGCAAGGTCATCCGCGCCGCCCGCCGTGGGGGCAATCCCTGGTACGCACTGGCTATAGGCATGCAGGGCCAGTCCCAGCTCCTCATGGGCGAGATACAAGGTGGCCGGACACTGCTGGTTGAGGCGCTCGCCGACCTAGAGGTCGCCCACCGACGCGCTCTGGTCCTCACAAACCTTGCGCTGGCCGACATCGCCGACGGCGAGTGGGGGCGCGCGGAGGTTCTGGTCGACCAGGACAGCGTCGTCGCCCATGTAATGGCCTCGAGCGACTGCTGATGCTGGTCCTGGTGAGCGCGAGTGCCTCCTGGGTGCATGCACGCGCTGGTCACATCGAAAAGGCCCGTTGATATGGCCCGTAAACATATGGCCGAACCCGAGATTCAGCTGGCAACGCTCAACAGTGCCATCGGGTTCGCCAACCGGCTCGCCATCTTGGTGCCCACATGCCTGGCAGAGGCGCACCTGTGGCTGGGTGCCCTCGATGAGGCCCGGCTCATGCACCGCTTGGCGATGGACTCGCGCGTGCTGGAGCCACATGCGGCCCTGGTGCTGCAGCTTGTCGATCGCCTCGCGGACGAGCTCGCCGGCGTCGCCCAGTCACGGCTCATCGGTGAGGAGCCCACGGTCGCGGAGCGTCGCGTGCTCGAACTCCTGCCGACACACGCGCCGCACCAGGAGATGGTCCGTCTCAGACTTCACCCGGACTGGGGGAGGCCCGCAGCCTTCGCTGCTGCAACAGTATGCAGATCCGTTTGCCCGCGGTGGCGCACCGGTCGCCGTTCGGTGTCGGCGGTGTCGGAGGGGGCCGATGACCGGACTCACGATCCTTGCCTTGGTGTTCGTCCTCTACGCACTGCTGGCCGGGCGCCTGGATCGGCTCTCGATCACTGCGCCGATGGTGTTCGTGGCCGTCAGCGGCCTTCTGGGGCCGGGCGCCACCGATCTGCTGCAGGTCAGCTGCAGCAATGAGAGCCCCATGGCTATCACCGAGATCACTCTGTCGCTCCTGTTGTTCGCCGAAGCCTCGACTCTCAGATTCCGCGACCTTGAGGGCGACGCGAGCCTGCCCAGCAGGCTGCTGTTTCGGATGCGCACGCGTGCGTTGACCAGAGACCCGGCCCATCCCGGTTATCGTGTCGATGCCCAGCGCGCCATCGACCCACCGGAGGCCGTTGACCCCGGCGGCGAGCACGGATGAGCACTCTCCCAACTCCCGTGAGTCACGACGTGATCGCTCGCGCCGTCCCGGGCCTGGAGGTGATCCGGAGCTACCGGCCGCGATGGCTAGTCAGGGATGTGGTCGCAGGGTTGGTCCTTTCGGCCTTGCTGGTGCCACAGGGAATGGCCTATGCCGAACTGGCAGGCCTGCCAGCGGTCACCGGCTTGTACACCTCAGTCCTGTGCCTGGTGGGGTACGCCATCTTTGGTCCCTCCAAGATCCTGGTGCTGGGCCCGGACTCAGCTCTGGGTCCGATGATCGCGGCGACGATCCTGCCGCTGGTGGGAGCAAACGGAGACCCCGCCAGGGCCGTCGCCCTTGCCTCCATGCTGGCGCTGTTGACCGGTGCCGCGATGGTCCTGGCCGGTGTCGGCAAGCTGGGCTTCATCGCAGACCTGCTGTCGAAGCCGACGATGCTCGGCTACATGAACGGGCTGTCGCTAATCATCTTGGTCGGCCAACTCCCGAAGCTTTTCGGCTTCTCCGTCCAGACTGGCAACTTCATCGCCGAGCTGAACGGATTCATCAGCGGCGTGGCAGAGGGCGAAGTCGTGCGGGCAGCCGCAGCAGTCGGTATCGGCGCCCTTGTGCTCATTTTGGTGTTGCAACGGTTCCTGCCGAAGCTGCCGGTGGGCCTGATCGCTGTGGTGGCCGCGATAATCGCCACGAAGCTCTTCTCGCTCGAGGCCAAGAGTGTCGTCTTGGTGGGGGTGCTGCCTCAGGGCCTGCCGTCGTTCACCATCCCGCGGATCAATTGGTCAGACGTGGCCCCTCTTATCGGCGGCGCCCTCGGCATCTCTTTGGTGGCACTGGCCGACACGATCTCCACGTCGTCCTCCTTCGCTGACCGGCGAGGCGATGAAGTGCACGGCAACAGCGAGATGATGGGGCTCGGCGCTGCCAACCTGGCGGCCGGGCTCTTCCAGGGGTTCCCCGTGAGTACCAGCGGGTCGCGCACCGCCGTTGCAGAGCAGTCCGGAGCCAAGACCCAGGTCACCGGTCTAGTGGGGGCTTTGGTCATTACCCTCATGCTCTTGCTGTTCCCCTGGTTGCTCCAGGATCTTCCAACACCCACGCTGGCCGCCGTGGTCATCGCCGCCTCGGTGTCGCTGGCCGACATCCCGGCCACCCGGCGCCTCTGGTCGCAGAGCCGCACCGAGTTCATCCTTTCGGTCGCAGCCTTTGCCGGTGTCGTGCTCATGGGCGTGCTGCTAGGGATCGTCGTGGCTATCAGCCTTTCGGTGGCGAACGTCTTCCGCCGCGCCTGGTGGCCCTACCAGGCCACGTTGGGCCGCCGGCCGGGCATCGCCGGATATCACGACGTCGCGCGCCACCCCGAGGCGGAGCAGCTTGCGGGGTGCACGATCTTTCGCTTCGACGCGCCGCTCATCTTCGCCAACGCCCGCACATTCCGCGACCAGGTCCGTGCGCTCGCGAAGGCGAGCCCGTCGCCGGCGTGGATCATCGTGGCGGCCGAACCCCTCACCGACGTTGACACCACCGCCTGCGACATGCTCGAGGACCTCGTTAAGTCACTGGATCGGCAGGGAGTCACCTTGGTGTTCGCCGAGATGAAGGGACCAGTGAAGGAGAAAGCGCGCCAGTTCGGGCTGAGCGCCACGATCCCCGACGATCGCCACTTCCCGACCCTTGGGACGGCCGTGAAGGCCTGGCGGGCGCAGGCAGGTCTCCCTCCGCGCTAGGCCAACACTTGGGCCGGGGGAGATCACCTCGGTCACAAGATGTTGACCGCCAGCACGATTACGAGGGTGGCCAGCGCCAGCGAGATGAGGTGCTCGAGGACCATCATCAGCTTCGCCCATCGGCTGATGGCCGGCACGTCGGTCGGGCAGAACGAGGAGGCGAGGTGAAAGAGAGCGCGAGACAGTCGGCGTACTTCGCATACCAGTCGGACGGGACCAGGTCGCTGTGGATCATCTCGGGAAGACGAAGGCGGGACGCCGTCGCGGCGAGCCGGAAGCGCGCGCTGCAGCACCGCCCGTGTCGAGGTCCCAGAACCACAAGAGAAGGTAATGACGTTCGTCAGCCACACTGCGGCCCGGATGTCGCGCTCGACCCGACCCCTACGCAGGTGCGCAACATGCGCTCGCACTGTGGCGCGGCCAGGGTGGCGTTCAACTGGGGCCTGGCCCGCGTCAAGGCGGTCATGGGGCAGCGGGAAGCAGAAGCGACCTATGGCATCAGCGACGACGGCCTGACTCCCTCGATTTCGTGGTCGCTGTATTCGCTGCGCAAGGAGTGGAACGCGGCCAAGGGTGAGGTTGCGCCGTGGTGGGGTGAGTGCTCGAAGGAGGCGTTCAACACCGGCCTTGACGGGTTGGCGCGGGCGTTGAAGAACTGGGGCGACTCCCGACCCGGGAAGCGCAAGGGTGCGCCGGTGGGGTTTCCCGGTTCAAGTCCAAGCACCACAACAGGCTCTCGGTCCGGTTCACCACCGGTGCGACCGGCTGCGAGGCCAAGCATGCTGTCCTGCCCCGGCTGGGTCGGGTCAAGCTGCATGAGGTGGCGCAGGGCCGCAGACGCCCTGCGCCAACGATTCGACGCGTCCCCGCTCGGCCAGAAGGTGCCCTGCCCCCGCCGCCGGGCGCTCGCAGACCCTCAACGCTCGTGCAGGCGCTCAGACCGGAACCTTTCTCAGCGGTGCCTGTGAAGCCAGAAGCCGCCGAGCTGCCATGTGAGTGCCACTGTGGGAATTCCGGTCAGTGATGGCCGCCAGGATGTCAGCTGGTTTGCTCCGGGCAACTGGTCGCCGATGTCAGCCCCCGGAAGTGCCGCGAACGTGCAGATCCGATGGTCAGTGGCGGTCCGTAGCTATCGGTACTTGTCAGTCGCTGACCAGAACCGCGTCGACCTCAGAGGGCGAGCTGGCGGGCTCGTAGGGGCACGCCGAGTCCTCTCCCAGAGGGTCACCGCTGGCGGCGAAGGCGCGAGCGCGCGAGCCACCGCAAAGGTCGGCATACTCACAGCGGCCGCAGCGGCCGGTGAACTCAGCGTCCCTGATCCGGCGCAACAGGGGGTCGTCGCGATAGATCGTGGCGATCGTCTCGTCCCGTACATTGCCCAGCGGCAGAGGGAGGAACCCGGCAGGGTTGATCTCACCGTCATGGGCGACGAACAGGATCCCCTTGCCGTCACGAGTGGATGCAGTCTGGGCTCTGGGCCGCCCGGCTGCCGGGCCCATCAACGCCTCGAGTCGTGCGGCCAGCCTCTGGTACAAAGTGCTGGTCGGCGCCTGGTCGCCAGCCTGTCGGCGGGCCACGACGCGGCGGAAGAAAGGTGCCTCGACGGTACGGACGATGAAACCGTGCTGGGACGCGTCGTACAGGAAATGGCAGATCTCTTCATGCTCGGCGGGACTGATCGCGTCGGTGGCAACACCGCGCCCCACCTGGACCAGGAAGAAGACCTCCCAGATGTGTGCACCGGCGCGCGAGATCAGGTCTGCGACGTCTGCAAGCTCGTTGACGTTAGCCCGCATCACTGTGGTGTTGACCTGCACGGTCAACCCGGCTGCGGACAACGCACTGATCGCCTTGATGGTGTCCTCGAAGTGGCCTGGGATGCCGCGTACCCCATCGTGGGTGGCCGGGACCGCGCCATCGAGGCTGATCGAGACGGCCTTGACACCGCTGGTCACCATCTTGTCGATCATCGCTGGGGTCAGCGACGGAGTGACCGACGGCGAGAGCGCCACAGGCACGCCGAGCCCGTTGGCGTGCTTGACCAGTTCGAACAGGTCCGGACGGAGCAGGCAGTCACCACCGGTGAGCACCAGGATCGGGTAAGGGCGCCCGAACCCGGCGACCTGATCGATCAGGTCGAAGCCCTCAGCAGTGCTGAGCTCGCCCGGCAGCGCCCCCTCGGTGGCGCTGGCTCGGCAGTGCTTGCAGGCCAGCTGACAGGCGCGGGTGACTTCCCAGAAGACCAACATCGGTCGCTGGTCGAAGTTCAGGCGCGAACGGGGCGCGGCCCCGGTGATAGCGGTCATGAAGTTACCTCGGTAAGGGGCCGAACGTCGGCCCGGGCTTGAGAGATGTCTTGGGTGACGTCCTGAGCAGTTCGCTTAGCGTCAGCCACGCAGCTGGCCAGGCCAACACCGCGATAGGCAGCGCCGGTCAGGTGGAGGCCTGGTAGGTGATGTGTCGCAGCGTCCAGCGCGTTCAACCGGTCCTGGTGTCCCACCAGGTACTGGGGCATCGCCTGCGGCCAGCGTTGGATGCTCTGATGGAGCGGGCGGGCGGTCAGGCCCATGGCCTCGACCAGCTCGTCGTGCACTCGGCCCACCAGGTCCTCGTCGTCCAGGTCCAGCCACCGGCGGTCGCCCCGTCGGCCCACCATGCAGCGAATCAGGACGAGGTTGTCATCTGCCAGATGGGGCCACTTGGCGCTCGACCAGGTGCAGCCGACCATGAGCTTGCCCTCCTCCGGGGGAACAAGGAAGCCGGTACCGTCAAGGCGCCGGCCCATCGCCGATCGCCGGTAGGAGAGCCAGATCGTGGCGACATCGACGTAGGGGATCTTGGCCAGCACGGTCGCTGCGTCCGGTGCCAGCTCTAAGAGAAGTCCGGCTGCGGCATACGCCGGGGTGGCCAGCACAACTGCGTCGGCCGCGATGTTCTGCCCCCCTACCAGCTCGACGCGGTATCCGGTGCCAGCTCGCGTGATGAGACGCACGGTGGCGTTGAGTCTCACATCGTCGGCGGCGAGCCGGGCCGTCAGCGCCTCGACCAGGAGACCGAGTCCGCCGGTCAAGGTGACCAGGACCGGGGCGCCACTTGCCGGCGGGGCATGACGGCGCATCTTGCGAAGGCCCAGGTACAGGCTGCGATTCTTACTCGCGAGCGCCTCGATGTCGGGCACGGTGCTGTGGGCGCTGAGCTCGGCTGCCCGACCGGCGTGCACTCCGCCGAGCAACGGTTCGACCAGGCGGTCGAACACCTGCGATCCGAGCCTTGGAGCGACCAGATCGGCGATCGACGGGTCAGGGTTGGAAGGAATACGGCGCGGCAGGACCAGATCCAGCGCCGCCCGTGCCAGGCCGACCGGAGACATGAGGCCTGACTTCAGCAGCGGCCACAGACGGTCCGGAACCCCGAATAGTGTGCCGGTCGGCAGCCGGCGTAACTTGCCGCGCGACCACACGTGGGCTCCCAGAGAGGCCGGGGCCACAATCTGGTTCTCCAGTCCGAGGTCCTGTAGCAGGGCAGCCATCGCCGGCGCTCGAACCAGCACCGCATCGGGCCCGGTGTCGACCAGGTGCCCACTGAACTGCTGGTTGGCGACTTTGCCACCCAGCCGTGACCCACCCTCAACGAGAGTCAGCTGTACGTCTTCGCCGACACGACTATGTATGTAGTGCGCTGTCGCCAGACCACTGATTCCGCCGCCGACGATCACGACCTTAGGTCGAGACTGCATCCTGCTCCTCCTCAGACCCAAGCGTGATCTTGAGCGTCTGCCATAGCATTCCAGTCGTCTTGGTGCTGGTACAGAGGCTTTGGTCCTGCAGCACCTGCAACGTCCCGATAGCTAGTGGTTGACACGTTTGGGCACTCTCGGGACTCTGGGCGGCTTGGCGTATGCCGTTCGCATGTGATCGGTGGACAGGTACTCGGCGATGCCGAGCAGGATGAGGGCGAAGCAGATCTGCTCGGTGACCATCCACAGCGGGTAGAGCCCGGGAATGGCCGCTGTCACCAGTGCGACGATAGGAAAGATCTTGCTGAAGAGCCTCAGTCGCGAGTATGCCCAATAGAAGCCACGCTGGGCACGCCACGCGAAGTAGAACAACGTGATGGTCATCCCCAACACGACGATCAGACGCATCCAGACCACCCAAGCGACCTCGTTGCGCATGTGAAGCATGACGGGCACCGCGAGTGCGGAAGTCGCAAGCACGAGCTCAACAACCAGCAACCACGTGATGGCCACAAAGACACGACGGGTCTTCGGGTCGGTGCGCATCTCCTCGGAGATCGTGTGATCGCCATGTCGACCGCCGGCGAGGCGGTCGATCTCGAGAAGAACGCTCTCGACGTTCATGACCCATCCCTTCGGGTGTCTGCAGTTGGCCTACCCAAGGTTAAGGCAAGCTGATGGGGCAACCCGCACAGGCTTGGGGCATCTGCGGTCCAGCTGGGCACCCGGAAGCGCAGCCACCGCTGGCCAGCGCGACCACACCCAAACGCTGCGCGTGGTCCAGGACCGCCTGTACCAGGGAAATCGAAAGCCCGAGGCGAGTCGCGACCTGCGCCGGGGTTCCGCCTCGCCTACGGACGTCATCAAGTACTGCTGCCCAGGCGCTCATAGTCTTGAGCCCACCTGGAATACCAGGACCGCAAGCACCCACGCGGTGGCAAGCTGGCCCAGCAGTGCAGCGGCTGTCGGCCGCCACCCGAACAAGCGTTTCTGC
>PMJN01000441.1 GCA_003157445.1 Micrococcales bacterium | reverse complement strand
GCCGTCCGGGGCACAGAGCACCACGCATTCTTCGAGCTCGATCATCACAGTACTTCGATCTCTTCAGGTTTGGATCATCAGCCGTGTCGGTTTGTTAGTAAGCCAACTGTTGCACGGCCGCACTAAATACCCGCGGTAGACGAGCAGCCAACGGCACAATCTGCGAAGCCAGGAACGGCTGGCGGCGGGTCCAGAGCAACGAGGTCGTGATGCTCCGGTAGCCCAGAATGGGGCGAGATAGCGCCGTTCGTGGGCGCCGGGGTCATCGAATACGACGGACAACAGCGAAGTGCTGACGTGTCCCCCACCGCGGCGCGATCGCCGATGCTGATCGCCGTAGGCCGCGCTGGGCACATCGCAGAGTGCAACCCAGCGGCATCTGCCAGGTAACGCCCCCTCCGGCCGTCAACAGTGACCCCGGTGGCATCCGCCCGTACCCGGGCTGCACGCGAATCCACCACGTTGACCCCAAGCGTCCAGGGCGATGTCNNCCGGCATCTACCACATGGCTCCCGACCAGCGCCCGAGGTCAACCCCGCTCAATTACCAAGCCGCTTAACATCACGTCATGTCCCCATCCACCCTGGTGCGAGCGCTGGCCCTGTCCTGCCATCCGATCCCCTCACTAGCGGTCACCGCGCTCACCGCCGGCCTGGCTGGCCTGGCCGACCTCCCGCTCGGCCGCGGGGTCCTGGTGACCGCGGCGGTCTTCACCGGACAGCTGTCCATCGGCTTGTCCAACGACTACATCGACGCCGAACGGGACCGGGCCGTTCGGCGCTCTGACAAGCCTGTCGCGTCCGGGCAGGTATCCCCCGCCATCGCCGGAATTGCTGCCTTGGTCGCGCTCATCCTTACCCTTGGGCTGTCGGCAGCACTCGGGTGGCCCGGCGGCGCGGCCGCAGTGCTCACCACGGCGTGCGGCTGGCTCTACAACGTGGGTCTGAAGGCGACCATCGCGTCCTGGCTGCCGTATGCGGTCGCCTTCGGGATGCTCCCGGCAGTGGCCACCTTGTCGGCTTCGCACCCCCGGTGGCCAGCGCCCTGGGCACTGGCCGCAGGTGCGCTGCTCGGGGTGGCCGCCCATCTGGCAAATGTGCTTCCGGACCTGCGCGAGGACGCCGAGGCCGGCGTCCGCGGACTACCGCACCGGCTGGGCGCCAAGGCCTGTGCGCTCACGGGGGCGGGGCTTCTGCTGGCCGCGTCAGCAGTTATCCTCTTCGGCCCCGGCGGCCAGCCCGGCTTGTGGCGCTGGGTCGGCTTCCTGGCGGCCCTGCTGGTGGCCGGTGCGGCTGCGGCCAGCGCCTACCGCGACCCCGGTTCGCAGCGGTTCTTTCGGGCCACCATCCTGATCGCCGCGATGGACCTGGCCTTCTTCGCGCTATCCGGCACCACCTTGTGAAGGAGGTGGCCCCGGGTGTTTGAACCGGCGCGTCCAGGGTGCGAAACGACCGTTGTGATCGGCTCCACGTTGCCTGGGGTTCAGTCGTCCCACTCGATCAGAACCTGGTCACCCTGGACGGCGTCACCGACGGCCACTTCGACCGCCTTGACCTTGCCATCCTGGGGGGCAGTCACCTCGGTCTCCATCTTCATAGCCTCCAGCACCAACAAGGTCTCACCGGCCTTAACCTCTGCGCCAGTCTCGATGAGCACCGAGACAACTGTTCCGGCAACTGGGGAAGTCAGCGCGTTGGCAGAGGTCGCCGGGGCCTTGGTCGCAGTCGGCGTCAAGCTGTACGCAGACATGCCGCCCACCAGGACGGCGCCCAGCGTGGGCAGTGGCTCCTCCTCCACCTCCACCTCAACGTCGTAAACCGACCCGTTCACGGNNGCAGTTTCATCGGCTCACTCCTAGGGTGCAAACCCGGTCGTTCACGGTTGGGAGGAAACCCCTCCGCATGTGGCTGGAAGGCTGTGCGTTCAGCTCTGGGCGGCGATAACCAGACCTCTTGTGCTTCTTCAGTTGTGGGACCCGCAGTGAACCGCGCCAGCCCCTGGCGTGCCAACGGGTGCTGACTTGGCAGCTTTGGCCCTGCCGGTGAAGCTCGAACCTCAACATGTTGCCTCCGGGTAGCAGTTGAAATCCTGGTTATTTCATGGCTGGGAAGACATCAGGTAGTCCCTCGTCGCGGTGTCTGTGTCAGTGGGGCCTTGCGCTCACCGTATGTGTGAAGGTCAGCGTGCGACTGCTGAGCGGCAGCACGTCCCTGAGAGGCCCACCCGCTGCCACGACGCAGGTGGACCTGCTTGATCGTGGCGCGTTTGCCCAGGTAGGCCGCGCAGGCGGCGGAGATGGCCAGCAGGACCTCCTCGTCAACCTCGGGATGACGCTGGGCAGCCTGCTCCTCCAGCATCTGGACGCGGGCGGACAGTTCGGCCACGACGGCCTTCAGCTCGGCAAGGGTGTCCTGGGTCTGGCTCACGCTGCCTCCTTTCTTCGGCACTGCGTCGATCAGAGCGGGATCAGGCCGTGCTTCTTCGGTGGCCGCGGTTCGCGCTTGGCGGAGAGATTCTCCAACGCCCGAGCGAGCTTGCGGCGCGTATCAGATGGCTCGATGATGTCGTCGACCAGACCACGTGCGGCCGAGACGTAAGGCGTCGAGAACGTTTCGCGGTACAGCGCCACGAGCTCTGCCTTCTTGGTGACCGGATCATCGGCGGCGGCGATCTCCTTGCGAAATACCACCCCTGCCGCGCCCTGGGCGCCCATCACGGCGATCTCAGCGGTCGGCCATGCGAACACCCGGTCGGCGCCGAGGTCCTTGCCGCACATGGCGACGTACGCGCCGCCGTAGGCCTTGCGCAACACCACCGTGATCTTCGGCACGGTCGTGGCGGAGTACGCGTACAAGAGTTTCGCCCCGTGCCGGATGATCCCGCCGTACTCCTGGGTGACTCCGGGCAAGAAACCGGGAACATCCACCAGGGTCACCAAGGGAATATTGAACGCGTTACAGAACCTCACGAACCGTGCGCCCTTGTCAGAGGCGTCGATGTCCAGAGCCCCCGACAAGACGCTGGGCTGGTTGGCCACCAGCCCAACGGTGCGGCCGGTGATACGACCGAAGCCCACCACGAGGTTGGCGGCAAACCCGGCATGGACCTCCAGGAAGTCGCCAACGTCGACGACCTTGACGATGATGTCGCGGACGTCATAACCCTTCTTCAGGTCCTCCGGGATGATCGCGTTGAGGCTCTCGTCGCGCTCCACATCGTCATG
>PMJN01000067.1 GCA_003157445.1 Micrococcales bacterium | reverse complement strand
CGGTCATGAGATCTGCCCGACACGAATCCGTCTGCCTCGCCGCGTCCCGCGGTTGAGGCCCCTCCTGGGGTGCGGTTAGCGGTGCTGAAGCGCATCCGCCCCCAGGAGGGACACCGTGAAGTCTGTCGAGGAGATCATGAACATGTTGGAAGCATTTGATTTGACCGGGTCGTGTCGTGATGCCGGGGAGTTGGCTGGGGTCTCGCATCACACCGTTGCCCGGTACGTCCAGGCTCGCAGGGATGGCGAGTTATCTGGTCGGGCGGCGGCGAGGCCGGAGCTGATTGACGGGTTTCTGGCCAAGGTCGAGGAGTGGATCGAACGTTCCAACGGCAAGCTACGCGCCGACAAGGCCCACGAGAAGCTGCTACTGCTCGGCTACGGCGGGTCGGAGCGCACGACGCGGCGGGCGGTCGCACGGGTGAAGAAGGACTACCGCCTGGGCCGGGTCCGGGTCCACCGCCCCTGGGTTACCGAACCGGGGATGTGGCTTCAATACGACTTCGGTGACGGCCCAGTCATCGACGGGGTGAAGACGACGTTGGTCTGTGCGTGGCTGGCGTGGTCGCGGTTCCGGGTCGTGTTGGCGATCCGGGACAAGACCAGCCCGAGTGTGATGGCGGCCCTGGACGTGACGCTGCGCCGCATAGGCGGGTCACCCACCTACGTCCTGACCGACAACGAGAAGACCGTGACGACCGCGCACGTGGCCGGGATCGCGGTCCGTAACCAGGACATGGTCGCCTTCGCCCGCCACTACGGCGTGACGATCCACACGTATGAGCCGTGCGACCCTGCGAGTAAGGGCGGTAGTGAGTCGACGGTCAAGATCGCCAAAGCCGACCTGGTCCCCAAGGACACCAACCTGCTGGAGGCCTACGACTCCTTCGCGCAGCTCGAAGCGGCGTGTGAGGTGTTCTGTGCGGGCGTCAACGCCCGGGTCCACCGGGTCACCCGCCGCGTCCCAGCCGAGATGCTCGCTCACGAACGGGGGCGGCTACACCCGGTCCCGGCCGACCCGCACACTGTCGCGTTCGGAGTGACCAGGACCGTGCCGGCCAAGATGCCGATGGTCTCCTACGACGGCGCCCAGTACTCGGTCCCGTGCGAGCTGCGCGGCCAAACGGTGTGGGTGCGGGTCCATGGCGCCGGGGTCGACGAGCAGGTTGTCATCGTGCACGTCGGACCTGCTGGGCCGGTGGAGGTCGCCCGCCATGGCAGGGCCACCCCGGGCAGCCCGAAGATGGAGGACTCGCACTTCCCGCCGGCCCCGGCCGGGGCGTTGGGGCGAATCCCTAAGGCCCGCAACGGGTCCGAGGCTGCGTTCCTGCAGATCGGTGACGGCGCACGGTTGTGGCTGACCGAAGCAGCCGCCGCAGGAACCACCAAGATCCGCGTCAAGATGGCCGAGGCGGTGACGTTGTCCAAGCTGTTCAACCCTGCCGAAGTCGACTGGGCCCTGGGCCACGCCGCGGTCCATGCCCGGTTCGGACACGGCGACCTCGCCTCGATCCTGGACCACAACGCCACCGCCGCCAGCGGCGTGACTCACCGCGCCGGTGAGGCCCGCTCACTGACCCAGGGCACCAGCAGCTGGGCCGGGCTCGGCACAACCGCGAACCGGCGATCCGACGACGGTGAACCCTGCGACGACGCCGGGCTGGAGGCGGCGCTATGAGCGCGACACCGGGCACCAAGACCACCGCGGTCCCGACCCTCGGGGTCCCGACCGCACCACCACTACCCGAGGACCTGCAAGCACTACTGCGCCAGCTTCGCCTACCCCACATCCGCCGCTACGCCCCCGACGTCGTGGCCACAGCCAAGGCTCAACGCTGGGAACCCGTCGAGGTCCTCCGGGCCCTGTTCAAGGAAGAGGCCGCCGGGCGGGAACGCTCTGCCCTGGCCACCCGCCGCGCCACCGCAGGGTTCCCCACCGGTAAAACGTTCCAGTCATGGACCCCCGAGGCATCCTCGATCCCGGCCCCGACCCAGCAGGCGCTACGCACCCTGGAATGGGTCCACCGCCGGGAGAACCTCGTGGTGTGCGGGCCGTCCGGCACGGGCAAAACATTCCTGCTCGAGGCCCTCGGACAACACGCCGTCGAGCAAGGACTGCGGGTGGCGTGGTTCACCCTCGAAGACCTCGGCATTCTGCTGCGTCGACACCGCGCCGACGACACCGTGACCAAAGCCATCGCCCGAGTCCTGCGAGCAGATCTGGTCGTCGTTGATGACATTGGCCTATTGCCGGTAGCCCAGGACGCGGCCGAAGGCCTGTACCGCCTAGTTGACGCAGCGTATGAGAAACGCTCCGTTGCGATCTCGTCGAACCTTCACCCGGCAGCGTTCGACGAGCTGATGCCCAAGACGCTAGCCACCGCGACCGTCGACCGGCTCCTGCACCACGCTCACGTCTGTCAGACCACCGGAGAAAGCGTGCGCCTATCCCAGGCCATGGCCGGTAAAGGAGTGAGCCCGTTGAACTAACCAACCACGGCGGTGATGGTCAGCACTGGGCAGATCCCATGGCCATCACCGGGCAGTTCTCGTGACCGTCACCGGGCAGGTTTCACGACCGCCCCTGGGCAGATCTCAATGTCCCTTGACACCCAGTCGTACTGGCGGTCGCCCAGGATCGAGCCGGTCGACAGCACGGCACGGAGCCGGTCGAGATCGACGTGCTCACGTGGCGACCAG
>PMJN01000178.1 GCA_003157445.1 Micrococcales bacterium | reverse complement strand
CATCCGGTGCGGAAACGACGTCACCGTGGTGTCCTACTCGAGAATGGTGCTGGAGGCGCTGAAAGCCGCCGATGTGCTGGCGCAGGAGGGCATCGACGTTGAAGTCATCGACCTGCGCACCATCGTGCCCCTTGACCGGCAGGCGGTGCTGGACTCGCTCGCAAAGACCCACCGCTTGGTGATCGCCCATGAGGCGGTACAAGACTTCGGTGTTGGCGCCGAATTGGCGGCGATGGCCGCCAATGAGGGGTTCTGGTACCTGGATGCCCCGGTGGCTCGAGTTGCCCCGCCGGCCATGCCTGCGCCCTACGCCCCATCACTGGAGAAGTTGTGGCTGCCCGACAGCGTGACGATCGCCGACACGGTGCGCCGGACGGTCAGGGCCTGACATGGCGATGGCCCCACTGGCCGCCATGCAACCGCAGGTGCCGCCGACGCAGCGCCGTGGCGACCGCCGCCCCTTCGCGACACCGTTCGTACGCGCACTCGCTGCTGAGCGTGGCATCGCCCTGACGGATCTGCGCTGCTCTGGTGGACGGCGTCGACTCGACGTCGCAGACCTGGAGCTGCGAATACGGCCAAAGCCAACCCCTGCGAACGTGGGGGTCGGGCTGACAAGTGCCCTCGAGGTCGATGTCACCTTGGCTGTTCGGCAGTGCGAAGCGCGCGGAGCTCCGCTGGTTGTACTGCTCATGGCAGCCGTCGCTGCAGCTCTGCCCCATCCGGTCGAGTTGCGCGTCGTCCGGTACTCGAGCGCGGGGCCCGAGTCGAGGCTGGTGACGAATGCTTCCGATCTGAGTCTGCAAGGGCTTGCGCAAGCGCTCATACGCAGCGGCGACAACAGGCCGGGCGGCTTCGTCATCGTGGATGTCTCCGGTCTTGGGCTACTGAGCACCGCTGTTGAACTAAGTGAAGCCCAGGGCGCGGCGCTAAGCATGGGCGTGGTGACCCCCCGCGTTGCAGTGGGGGGTGATGGCGTCATCGCATTCCGATCCACGGTGCAACTCGCGCTGACATACCACCCACACCTGTTCAGCCTGCTGGATGCTGCCAAGTTCCTCTCGGCCGTGCGCCAGGGGTTGGAAAGGCCCAGCCAGGCGCAGTGCTGAACCGGTGAAGTGAACGTCGCGAGCACTCGGGCGGCGAGTCGATCAGCCCTGCCTGCTTGAGAACCAGTCCCCTGCGGCGCGAGGCTTCAGTCGAAACCTAGGGGCCTTGTGATATTCGATCCTCTCGGCTACTGTGCTCCGCATCACAGTTAATTTGAACGTGTGGTACAGAAAACCATGGAGTATTTCGAACCCTTCAGGAGGCGGTGCGGATGAGTTCTTCAACCTCCGGTGCAGTGGTCACCGGTCCGGCAGTCGACCGCGAAACAGTCACAAAAGAGGAGCTGCGTGAACTCGGCGTTGACCTCGAACGAGATTTCCCCGGATCGAACGCTGACGAGTTTCGGCGCTATCCGGTTCTCTCCGAAGGGGGTTGGTACATCGTGGTCAAGCATCAACCATCGCTCACTTCGGTCAGCCGCAAACCGTGGCGGCTGCTGGGCCCCATCGAGCTGACTTCGCTCAGCCTCGACGTCTTCTGACCAACGCTCCGCGCCCTGGTCACCGCCGCAACAACGAAAGGCATAAATCATGATCGGAGTAGACGTCGGAGGGACCTTCACCGATGTCGTCGCAATCCAGGACGGTCAGATCAAGACCGTTAAGGTCGCGACGGATGTCAGGACTACCGAGAAGGGGGTGTTACAAGGAGCCCAGGAGATCGGGGTCGCGGAGTGTGGGATCTTCAACCACGCGAGCACCCATGGGCTGAATGCAATTATTACCCGCAAGCTGCCGAAGATCGCATTTCTTGCCACGGAGGGCCATCGTGACATCCTTGACATGGGGCGCACTTGGCGCCCTCTGGAAGGCCTGACGAACCCAGCCTGGCGGCGTTCTTATGGTGACGCCAACCGCCCACTGGTCCCGCGCTATCTGCGCCGCGGCATTCGGGAGCGCCTCACCGCTGACGGTGGCGTGCTGATCGGTCTGGACGAGGACCAAGCTCGCGCGGAGCTTGTCGTTCTGCGCTCCTGCGGGGTCGAAGGTGTCGCCATCTGCCTGATCAACGCCTACGTAAACTCCTTCCACGAGGACCGCCTGCGCGAGCTGGTACGCGAAGAGCTGGGAGACATACCCGTCTCCATCTCCAGTGAGGTCTCACCGCTGGCCAAGGAGTTCGCCCGCGCGTCCACCACCGTCGTCGACGTCTTCATGCGACTGATCTACGGCAAATACACGCAGCGTCTTGATACCGGTCTGCGGGAGCTCGGCTTCAAAGGGGACTTGAACTTCGCCGACTGCGCGGCTCAGCTGGTGCGCGCTGACGTCGCGATGAAACACCCGTTTCGTATCGTGTTCGCTGGCCCCGCGGCGGGCACCGTCTCCAGCGCCCACTTCGGCAAACTGATCGACACGCCCAACCTGTTGTGCGCTGACGTCGGCGGAACCTCCTGCGACATCAGTATGGTTTCGGATGCGGCACCGTTCGTCAACACAACCTTCGAGCTCGAACACGACCTGATGGTCAACGCACTCTCGATTGAGATATCCAGCATCGGCGCCGGCGGTGGCAGCCTGGTGACAATCAACCCGGCCGGCGAACTCAAGGTCGGCCCCGGAAGCGCAGGAGCTGACCCCGGGCCAGCCTGCTACGGCACGGGCGGTACCCAGCCCACCACCACCGATACCTGCCTGCTCATGGGGATAGTGGACCCCGACGGCTTCGCCGGCGGACGGATGAAGCTGGACCCAGCGCTGTCCAGGGAGGTCTTCAAGGCGCTCGACAGCCCGCTTACCTTCGAAAAACGCATAAGCTACGCCTTCAATATCGGCATCAACAACATCGCCGAGGGGATCACGAACGCGGCGATCTCTCGCGGCGTGGATCCTCGGGATTTCAGCCTCATGGCCTTCGGGGCAGCAGGTCCCATGCTGCTGCCGGCCGTGCTCGACCTCGTGCATGCGGCGGAGGTCATCATACCGCCGCACCCAGGCCTGTTCTCTGCGCTGGGCCTGGTGAGCACTGACCTGGTCTACGCGGACAGCCGCAGTGCCTACACGATGCTCACCGCAGAGACGGCCGAGTCAATCAACAAGGTCTTTGCCGCGATGGAGGAACGTCTGCGTGAGCAAATCCCCGAGGACGAGCGAGACGCAGTCACGTTCCAGCGCAGTTTCGACGCCCGTCTGGCCGGTCAGACTTGGGAGACGCCGTTCGTAGCTGTCCCAGGAGGCACCATTGGCCCCGATGAGGTGGCCACGATGGAGTCGAACTTCCACAATGCCTACCAGCAGCGTTCCGGAAACCGCTTCGAGGCGATGCCGGTGCAGGGGGTCACCTATCGGGTCCAGGCCGTCATTGCTGGCCAGAAGGTCGAGTATCCGCAGCTGCCGATCCGCGACTCCAGCGCGACGCTGCAACCCGCGCGGACGATAGAGATTCGATACCTCACCGATCAGCCAATCCAGGCAGGGGAGTACCAGCGCGATCACCTTCTCGCCGGTGACCGGATCAGCGGTCCAGCCGTGATTCGCGAGCCCCTCTCAACAACGTTCCTCGTACCTAACCAGGTCGCCACCGTGGGAGCCCACGGCGAGCTGCGAATCCGCAAAGCATGAAGGGAAACGACGCTATGGCCAACGACGCGGCGCACCGCACCATTGCTCTAAAAGACCTCGACGATTCGCAGTTTTTCGACCGTTACGCCTCTGACCGTTTCACCGCCTCGGTGCTGTCCAGCAGGATGCGTTACATCGTGCAGCACATGTGCACCGGACTGCTGAACAATGCGTTCTCCATGATCCTTCGCGACTGGTACGACTTCGCAGCCACGATCTCGGGACCACCGGAGCAGCAGTACCCCATGTCCTCTGTGAGTAACAGCCTCGCGATGTTCTTCGGCAC
>PMJN01000016.1 GCA_003157445.1 Micrococcales bacterium | reverse complement strand
CTTGTTGATGGTGAAGCTCGAGACTCCCATGTCGTACTTTTGGCCCTCGACGCCGGTGATGATCGAGTCGAAGCTGGCCGGGGTCCAGACGACCTTCACGCCGAGCTTTTGGGCGACGGCGTTGAACAGGTCGACATCCATGCCCTGCACGGTTTTGCCGTCAGCGTTGAGGAACTCGTTTGGGGCATAGGTCGCGTCGGTGCCCACCACGATCTTGCCGGACGACTTGATCTTGGCCGGGAGCAGGGCGGCCAGTGCGGGGTCCACGGACTGGGTTGCCACCGGCGCGCTGCTGGAGGTGGTGGGTGTGGACAGCGAGCTGGATCCGCAGGCGCTTAGAGCCAAGCCCACGATTGCCGCGCCGGCAGTGAGCGTGAGCACGGGTGAGAGACGTCTGGCCATCAGGAGTAATCCTTCCACGGAGCTGAACTTGCCTTGATTAGGGCATCTTGCCACCTCAACAGCATCAATGCGATGAGCATCACACGCGTGTGACGTCACACTTATGTGACAATCAGGGCCTCACGTTAGGTGACCCTATTCATGGACGCCTGGATGTGACACGATCTCTGTGCGGACCACCCCCCGCGACGTAGGTATAGCCGACACCCTGGCTTGTGAAGAAGTGCATGTTGCAGCGCACGTTGCCCCATGTTGATGATGCTTATTCAGGTGTGCTCGCTCCCGTCGAACAGGTGATATTGACCATGAGTGCCGATCCGTCATTCCCTCAGTCGTTCAGCTTTGACCCCGCCGACCCCGTCTTTCGTGCTCACGAGGGCGGCAAGATCGAGGTCGTGGCCACCAAGGCTCTGCGCGGCCGCGAAGACCTTGCCCTTTTGTACACACCCGGTGTCGCAGACGTCTGCCGGGCCATCGCGGGCGACCCGTCGCTGGCGGCCCGCTACACAGCACGCGGTAACACGGTGGCGATAGTCACCGATGGCACGGCGGTGCTGGGTCTGGGCGATATCGGACCTTTGGCCGCCCTTCCGGTGATGGAGGGCAAGGCGGTGCTGTTCAAGCACTTCGCTGGAGTTGATGCGGTGCCGGTGTGTCTGGACAGCGGCACGGTCGAGGAGCTGGTTGAGACCATCGTGCGTCTGGCGCCCAGCTTTGGCGGGATCAACCTGGAGGACATCTCGGCGCCGCGATGCTTCGAGATCGAACGTCAGCTGCGGGAGCGGCTGGATATCCCGGTGTTTCATGACGACCAGCACGGCACGGCGATCGTCGTGCTGGCGGCACTGATCAACGCCGCGTCAGTGGTGGACAAGGACCTGCCCGCGCTGCGGGTAGTGGTCCAGGGCGCCGGGGCGGCTGGCGCGGCTGTGTCCACGATCTTGGTGCGGGCGGGGATCCGGGACGTGGTGGTGTGCGACTCGCGCGGCATCATCTCCCCTATGCGCACGGACCTGGTCGAGCACAAGCATCGCCTCGCGGCCACGACGAACCCTCGTGGTCTGTCCGGTTCACTGAAGGCGGCCCTGGTGGATGCGGACGTGTTCATCGGGGTGTCCGGTGGCAAGGTCGCCGAGCAGGACATCGCAGCCATGGCGCCCCGCGCCATCATCTTCGCCCTGGCCAACCCCGACCCTGAGGTTGACCCGCTGGTTGCGGGCCGGCACGCGGAGGTCATAGCCACCGGGCGCTCGGACTTCCCGAACCAGATCAACAACGTCCTGGCGTTCCCGGGACTGTTCCGGGGGGCGTTTGACTCCGGTGCCGCCCAGATCACCGAGGCGATGAAGCTGGCCGCGGCGCGGGCGATCGCCTCACTGGTGGCCGAGCCCACCGCTTTGGAGATCGTGCCGAGCGTCTTCGACCAGCGCGTGGCCCCTACTGTTGCAGCCGCGGTGGCCGCTCTGAGCTGATCAGTGCCTGGGCGAGCTGAACACCGGAGTGCCGTTGGTGCAGACGGCGATCACCAGAGTCCTTTGCTGGTTTTCCTCCCCGCCGCTGGTGAAGGTCACCGAGATCTGCCCCGGTAGGGAGGTGTCGACCATCACGCGCCACTGGTTGTCGGGCTGGGCGACGCGAAGGGCGATCACCTCGCCGGTGCAGCGCACCGAGATCAGTCCGCCGGTGACGCTGACGGTCTGGTCCTGGGCGGTGGGCTGTGCCGGCGGCGAAGGTTGCGCGGGTGGGGCCGGCCTGGGGGTTCCGGTCTCTGCCGGTGGTGCTACCGGCGTCGGTAGTGCCACCGGCACCGGGATCGAGGGGTGCCCGTGCGTGGGCGAGGGATCGGCGGCTGTCGTGGGTTTCGTGGTTGCCGTGGGCTTGGGTTTCGCGCGGGTCTTTGTCGGCACAGCCTCCTGAGCCGGGGTGATCAGGGGCGCGGGAGCCAGGGTGCTGACGCTGGTGAGGTCGCGTCCGGCCCGGTCGATGGCGACCCACGCGGTCGCGGACACACCGGCGACCGCGACAAACCAGATTGCCGCCATGGCGATCGTTGAGCGTGGGATCACTACCATGTTGACACTGTGTCACCTTGGCGATGAGCAGGCACAACGCCAGGCGTCGGCCAAAGTCGGCGTAGCGTTCTCCCGTGGCAACAATCTTGTTGATAGAAGACGACGGCAGCATCAGGTCTGCCATTACCAGGGCCCTGACTGACCTCGGCCACGTCGTCGCCACCAGCAACACTGGCATGTCCGGGTTGGAGTCTGCTGTTGACAACCCACCCGATGTGGTGCTGCTGGACCTGGGCCTTCCCGATATCGA
>PMJN01000260.1 GCA_003157445.1 Micrococcales bacterium | reverse complement strand
CCCTTCGCGACCACACCGATCTGCAGGTACTGACAGGCGAGCTGGACTCGGCCCGCGGCCTTGCTGAGGCGTTGCGCTCGCAGGCCCACGAGGCAGCCACCCGGCTGCACACCGTAATCAGCCTGATCGAGCTGGGGCGCACCGAACAGGCGCTGACCTTCGCCACTGCCGAACTTGCCCAGGCTCAGCAGCTCACCGACCTGGTAGTGAGCGCCGTCGACGAGCCGATTCTGGCCGCACTGCTGCTGGGCAAAGCCACCGAGGCCAACGAGCGCGGCGTCGCCCTCGAGGTGAACCCCGCCAGCAGTGTTCCCGAATGCGTGATCCCTGCCCGCGACCTGGTCACGGTTGTCGGCAACCTGCTCGACAACGCCATCGACGCAGCCGCCGGGGCGCCGGGACCGCGTCGGGTGGGCTTCTCGAGCTGGATCCAGGACACGCCATCCAGGGCTGGCTTGGCCAGCACGCTGGTCCTGCAGATCAGCGACAGCGGCCCCGGCCTGGACCTGGAGTCCGCCGCGCGCGCCTTCACCCGTGGCTGGTCGACCAAGTCCGACGAGCGCCTGATCGGCCGCGGCCTAGGTCTGGCTCTGGTCGGCCAGGTCACCCACCGCAACAACGGCACGGTCGAGGTCACCGGCGCCGAGGATCCAATGCTCGCTCAGCCCCTGCAGAACGACGCGGCGGTCTCAGGGGCTGGGTTCGTTGGCGCGGTATTCGGCGGCGCTGTGTTCACTGTCCGGTTCCCGCTGCCAATCGCGGTCACGCCGTGAAAGAGATCGGGGTCCTGATCGTCGAAGACGAGCCGATCGTCGCCGACGCACACGTGGCCTATGTCGAGCGGGTCCGTGGTTTCGCCGTGCGCGGAAGAGCACACGACGGTGCGGCAGCGATCCGACAACTGGGCAAGCCGTCGTCCGGAATCGACCTAGTGCTGCTCGACATGTTCCTGCCCGACATGCATGGCCTCGATGTTGTGCGAGCGATGCGCACCGCCGGGCACCGCGCCGACGTCATCGCCGTCACCTCGGCCCGCGACATCGAGGTGGTGCGCGCCGCCGTCTCACAGGGCATCGTCCAGTACCTGCTGAAGCCGTTCACCTTCTCTGCGCTGCGGGAAAAGCTCGAGCGGTACGCCGCGTACCGTCAACAGCTCGCCAGTGATGTCGCCTTCAGCCAGCACGAAGTCGACCGCGTGCTGGCAACGTTGCGCGGCAGCGACTCGGGCAGCCTGCCCAAAGGTATGAGCCCGGAGTCCCTGGACGCCGTCGTCATGGTCCTGCGACCCTCCTGCGAGAGCCTTTCGGCCACCGAGGTCGCCAGCCTGCTGGGCGCCTCCCGGGTGACTGCGCGCCGCTATCTCGAGTTCCTGGCCAACTCGGCTCTGGTTGTGCGACGTTCACGCTACGGTGGTGCCGGACGGCCCGAGGTCGAGTACCACTGGGTCGACCGCTGAGCGCTGCGGGACCAGGCCGTGTCCAGCAAGGAGTTGGAGCAAGACCCCTTGGACAGGCATGCTTTATCACGATGCCCCCCTTCGAGCGTGATACCCCAGAGCACACCGACCCCGCAGGCGACGGCTCGCGCGAGCCCACAACGACTTCAGGGTCCACCTCCGATGCCGAGGACGCTGCTTCTGTCATCGCCAAGCTGGTGGCCCGAAGCGCCGGGGGCCGAGACAGGCCGGGTCCCTCGCCGGTTGTCAGTTCCGACGCGACCGTTGTCCAGCCTCTGCTGCCCTCCGGGCCGGCCACCCAACGTTTCGAGCAGCCCGTCCCGCAACGTTTCGAGCAGCCCGTCACCCAACGCTTCGAGCAGCCCGTCCCGCAACGTTTCGAAGAGCCGGTCACCCAACGTTTCGAACAGCCCGTCCCGCCAGGTGGCACACATCCTGACCCCCACAAATATCGTCCCGTAAGGCGTCAGCCCTCGCTGAAGATCCTGGTCGCCGGGGTGGGCGTTACAGTACTGCTGATCGCGGTCTTCTTCGCGCTCTCACGCCCCGCCAGCACCCAGGCCAAGGCGCTACCGCCCGTGGCCCAAGGAAGCGTGGCACCAGCGGTTTATGCCGTGAAGGTCAGCGACGTGATCGCCGACTGCGCAAGCCACGCCCACGGCCGTGCCAAGAACTCATTCGAGGCCCAGAACTGCGTGAAAGCGACGCGATTCCTGGCCAGCGGTCACGTCAACGGACGCCCGGTGTTGTACGTCGTCTCACAGATACAGATGGGATCCGCGGATGCGGCGGCATCGATCAAAGAAGTTCTGGACTCAAATGGAACCGGCAATCTGAACGACCTGCTGCTGGAGGGCAACACCTTCCCGGGTGCCCCCGCCAAGATGCCAGACTCCGGGTATGCCTCGGTTCAGACGGGCGCACTGGTTGTGCTGGCGGAGGCGGGCTTCGATGACGGCGGGCCATCCTCAAACACCAACCCGGCCCTGCGGGCCGCGGCCGCCCAGGTGGCTGCGCTGGTGAGGGCCAAGAGCTGAGGACCCCTCTGAGGCCGAGTCACCTCTTGTCCTGTCCCGGTCATCGCCGGGCGGCCAGCGCCGCGTTGTAGAGGTCGTTGCGGCTCAGTCCGGTCGCTGCGGCCACCTGCGCGCAGACATCCCTCAACCGCTCACCGCCGGCTACACGCGCCTGTATCGCGGCCACCGACGTCTCCAGGTCGCTCACCTCAGCTGGCGCCCCGCCGACCACCACGGTGATCTCGCCCCTGACGCCGTTGGCCGCCCACTGCGCCAGGTCGCCCAGGGCGCCCCGCTTGACCTCTTCATAGGTCTTGGTCAGCTCCCGACACACTGCGGCCGGGCGATCTGAGCCGAAAGCCTCAGCCATCGCGGCCAGTGTCGCGTCCAGACGGTGCGGTGCCTCAAAGAAGATCAGCGTGCGTCTCTCTTTGGCCAGAGCCTGGAACGAACGCAGTCTCTCCCCTGTCTTACGCGGCGGGAATCCTTCAAAACAAAAGCGATCCACCGGCAACCCGGACACTGCCAACGCCATCAGGACCGCACTCGGACCAGGCACGCAGGTCACCTTCACACCAGCCTGGACCGCGGCCACAACGAGGCGATACCCAGGATCTGAAACCGAGGGCATCCCCGCATCGGTCACCACCAGCACCCGCGCCCCAGCCACCAGCCGGGCTAGCAGATCCGCGGTCCGGGTCGCCTCATTGTGCTCGTGATAGCTCACGACCGACCCCGAGGCCCTGACTTGCAGGGAATGGCAAAGACGGCTAAAGCGCCTGGTGTCCTCGGCTGCGACCACGTCGGCGCTGGCAATCTCCTGGGTGAGTCGCGGCGCCGCGTCTCTGGGGTCGCCGATCGGGGTGGCCGCGAGGACGAGTACGCCGGCTACGGAGTTGGTCACGATGTCGATCATCTCAGTCCTGGCTCGCCCGGTCACCGCGCACCTCACATGTGGGTTGGCTTCGGGTTGGGCAATTCGTTAAGCGACCGCCCTGCTGCATACGCTGTCAGCCATGACCCCCACCGAACAGCTTCGCTTGCGGCTGCTCGGATACAGGCCCACCGACGTGTTGTGGGGGTGGCTAGGACCGCTGATCGTGGCGGCGGTCGGCGGTTTTCTGCGGTTCTGGCAGCTCGGCACACCCCATGAACTCGTGTTCGACGAGACGTACTACGTCAAACAGGGCGTCTCGATGTTCATGTACGGCCAGGAGCGAAGAGTCTCCTCGAGCATCAAGAGCCCGGACGTGCTGTTCACCCACGGCACCCCCAACGTCTTTGGCACCACAGGCGACCTCGTGGTCCATCCTCCGGTCGGCAAGTGGATCATCGGACTAGGCGAGTGGGTCTTCGGCTACACCAGCTCGCTCGGCTGGCGGTTCTCGGTCGCCCTGCTGGGCACCATCTCGATCCTGATGATCGGCCGCGCCGCCCGGCGTATGTTCGGCTCGACGCTGCTCGGCACCATCGCCGCCATCCTCTTGGCCTTCGACGGCCAACACTTCGTCCACTCGCGGACCGGTCTGCTGGACCTCATCCTCATGTTCTGGGCGTTTGCCGCGTTCTGCGCGCTGCTTATCGACCGCGACCACTCGCGCGAGGTGCTGGCGCGCAAGGTGGGCGCACTGCAGGAAGCTCACAAAGTCGCAGGCGCTAACCAGAGCACCGCGAGCAGGCCACGTGACCCCATGAAGTACGGCCCCTGGCTCGGCTGGCGCCCCTGGCTCTGGGTCACCGGCATCTGCCTCGGGTTGTCCACGGGCACCAAGTGGTCAGGGGTATTCTTCCTGGCCGCCTTCGGTCTGATGGTCGTCTTCTGGGATATGGGCGCGCGCCGCGCCGCTGGGGTGCAGCGCTGGTGGGTAGGCGCCGTCGTACTGGACGGGCTATACGCCGCCGTGGTCCTGCTGGTCCTGACGGTCTCGGTCTACGTCGCGTCCTGGACCGGCTGGTTCATATCCAAGGATGCCTACGACCGGCAGTGGGCTGCGACCCACAAGGCAACTACCTTCGCATGGGTGCCGGACGCCCTGCGCTCTTGGTGGTACTACCACCAAGAGATCTACACCTTCCACCTGAACGTGGACTCGTTCCATCCGTACATGACCAACCCGTGGTCGTGGATGATCCAGGGCAGACCGACGTCCTTCTACTACCAAGGGCCCACCAAAGGCCAGCAGGGTTGCACCGTCGCTCAATGCTCCAAGGCGATCACCTCGATCGGCACGCCGACCATCTGGTGGGGCGCGACGATCGCCATCTTCATCCTGCTGTTCATGTGGGCGCTACACCGTGACTGGCGCGCCGGTGCGATCCTGGCAGGCGTCGGCGCCGGATACCTGCCATGGTTCAACTACCAGCACCGCACCATCTTCAGCTTCTATGAGGTCGCGTTCGTGCCGTACGTCGTGCTCGCCGTCGTTTACGTTCTGGGGCTCGGCATCGGCGGGCCCAAGGCCTCGCGTCGTCATCGCCAAATCGGCCTGCTAGCCGCCGGACTCTTTGTGGTCGCCAGCGTCGCCTGCTTCGCCTTCTTCTACCCCATCTACACCGCGCAGGTCATTCCGTACTCACAGTGGCAGCTGCGGATGTGGTTGCCCAGCTGGGTCTAGCTCAGCTGGTCGCCTCTGCGGTCAGAAAGTCACCCAACAACCCTGGCAGCGCCTGCTCTGCCAGGGCGAGCGCCATCGGCACCGGCACATCCAGAACGGCATACCGCTGCCTGCCTGCCGCCGTGGTAGCCGTCAGCGTGGCCAGTCCGGCACGGCGCTGAAAGAAGCTCTGGCGCACGTTCCAGCCGATGATGCCATCACACTCGAGCACGTCAAGACGTCGGTAGAGCGAGCCTGCTCGGGTTACCAGATAGTGGCCGGAGACTGCGTGTCCCAGGGATCGGCAGCGGTCGGCCGCCAGCAGGATCGCGACCGGGATGCTCAGCATCCCCGCCGCGACAAACCACGGCGGGGCACCCGAAAAGACGGCCAACCCGGTTGCCACGACCAGGAACAACGCACCCAGCAGCGCTCGCGTGAAGCGCCGTCGAGCAGCTGCCGGGCCGTGGGCGATGAGTGCCACCTCCACCGGAGCTGGGTCCCCCAAGATCGCAGCGGCGACCTCGCGTGCGACCCCGCGGGGGGCAGGAGGTAATAGCGTCGAACTGCCGCCGTCGGTGCCACTGCTGGCCTTCAGACCCGTCGTGATGGCCCTCAGGCGTGCTCCATGGACCGCTCGCAGCAGCAACGGCTCCGCGAGCTCGACCCCTCTGAGTCTTCGTTCCTCGATACTGATGGCTCTGGTCGTGAGCAGCCCACGGGTGATGTGGAGGCTGCCGTGGGAATGCCGCATGAGGCGAAAGCCCCAGTAGGACAGTGCGTAGCCGCCGATCGACAGCACCGTAACGAGGACGACGAGTGCGACTAGCCCCTGCAGGACGTCCAGCCAGATCGGGTTTCGCTCAACGTAGGCGATGCCTCCCCTAATCGGCCCCACATCCCCGGGGGAGACACCGGACTGGTTGAGAATTCTTGAGCCGATGCCGAGGATCGCGGCAGCACCCAGCACCCCCGACATAGTGAACGGCGCAAAGCGCACCCACCGGGGGTCCATCCGCACCAGCTCTGTGTCTTGGTACAACCCGGTATCGAGTTCGAACTCGGCGTCATGGTCCCCAGCCGCAGCCACCCCCGCCAGGGGTTCTACTCCCAAGGACGTCGCGCGCGCCGTGTCGTGGGAGGCCGCGGTGCTGCTATGGAGCAGCTCGGCGCGTAGCCCTGCGGCCTCGCGCACCGTCAGCGAGTCCAGTTCCAACCCGTGCCCGAGGTGGTGACTACCGGTACCGATTTCCACCTTGGCCAGTCCCAGCACCCGGTGCAGCGCGGAAGCAGTCACGTCAACGGTACGCACCCGATCGGCCGCAGTGGCGATGGTCTTGCGCCGCAGCAGACCGGTACGCAGCTGAACCTGCTCAGGGGTGATCCGGTATCGGGTGGTCATCCATCGCAGCACGCTCACCGCGATCACAACAGCCACACCCGCCGGACCCAGCCACCACATCTGCCCGTCGCCCATCGCGCGGCCCGCCAGGACCAGACCCACGAGGGCGGGGATGGCCTGGCCCAGCTCACGAACGGGGTGGACCAGCAACATCCTGGGGCTAAGCCGGCGCCAAGACGCATTCTCTTCAGGATGGGGTCCGCTCACGTCGCGTCGCCCTGGCTATGGCTGGTGGCCTCGGTGAGCTCGGCGACCAGGGCGCCGGCCGTGGCGCGGTCCAGCCCGTGGATACGCAGGGGCCCGGCTGCCGACGCGGTGGTCACTGTGACGTTGGCCAGCATGAACAGCTGTTCCAACGGCCCGCGCTCGGTGTCGACGGTCTGGACCCGCGACAGGGGAGCGATCCGACGCTCCTGCCTGAGCCACCCAGACTGGGTGTAGACGGCCGTCGAGGTGACCTCCCAGCGATGAACGCGGTAGCGCCAGCGCGGCATGACGATGAGGTGCGCTGCTGCCAACAGGACCGTCACAGCCGGGACAACGACGCGCGGGCCGGTGTCATCTGGGGGGCTCGACAACCAGAGCAGCTCTCCGGCCAGCACGATAATCCAGGCCGGCAGCGCCCGCACCGTCCAGTAGGCGACCGCACGAGGGCTGACCAGGTGGACCGGATCGCGCAACAGCATGAGGCCACACTGCCACGCAGACGCGAACGGCACGACGTCCGCCGGAAGTACACACGCCGGCTGGGTGTTACACGAGTCGAGGGTATGAGACCAGGAGCGCGACATGACCACACCCGATGACTGGAATACCAAGACCATCACAGAGTTCCGGGCCAACCAGGGCCGGGTGGGCGGCGCGTTTGAAGGAGCGCCCATCACGCTGGTGCATCACTGGGGACGCAAGAGCGGACGCGAGTACGTGACCCCGACGATGTATCTGGCTGATGAGCGTGACGCAAAACCATCTTCGTGTTCGCATCAAAGGCGGGCGCCCCCACCAACCCGGACTGGTACTTCAACCTCAAGTCAGCGGGCCGCGCCCAGGTGGAGGTGGGAACCGAAACCTATGAGGTGACGGTCAGCGATGTCGTGGGCGAGGAACGTGACCGCTTGTACGACGAGCAGGCACGCCGCTACAGCGGGTTCGCGAAGTACGCCACGGCGACGGCCGGGGTCCGCACCATCCCGGTCCTGGCGCTGCGGCGCGCCTGAACAAGATCCGGCGCAGGACCGACCCGCCGATTCAACGGTTAGCCAATCGCGCATAAGTTACAGTATCGCCATGATTAGGAATAGCAAGGTTCTTTTCGGATTACTGCTGTTCAATGGAGTATCTGCAGTAGGCGGAGGTATTGCTCTGATGACCGGGGCGATCCCCAGGCAAGCATCATGGGTTACACACACAGACTTCAGTGGAATGTATTTCCCTGGCGTGATTCTCATGGCCATTGTCGGCGGCAGTTCCATGGTGGCCGCACTGGCGATGATGAAACGCACTTCCGGGTGGCCTCTGTTCAGCGTCCTGGCCGGGGTGATCATGCTCGTATGGATAGTCGCAGAGATTGCGTCTATTCGCGGTTTCCATTTCCTGCAGGTCATCTATTTTGCCACGGGAGCAGTCGTCATCTGGCTCACGCCTCAGGGAAAGGCCGTCATCGAATAACATCCCTGCTGGCGGTAGCGGCGGCCGTGAACATCACCTTGGCTGGATCGTCTTTGGCTACGCCAAAGCGAAGGGAGGATCCGCACACTCCCCCCAGGGCGTTGAACCGAGAATCACCGCGCCGGCCAGGAGCTTAGCCAAGGCTCCTCCTATGTGCCAGATGCATCGACGTGTTCGCCGCCCTGGACGAACACGGGTCGAAATGCGAGCAGATGTTTCCTGTGTAGAAATCGAAATGCGGGCGGCAGCTTTCTGCTGATATGGTCCGCCCCCGAGGCAAGGCTCGACGGTCTGCTGGAGAATGAGCCACTGCAATCGCCTTTGGTCTGCGGTCACGCACTGCCGGCCGAGCCCAAAGACCGGGGGTCTTTTCTCACAAGAGCTGTCAGCAGTGGCCCTGCGCGATGACCGGCTCGCCTGTGCGCCACAGAACCCCTCGAGACCACTATTCTGTTGCGTGATTTCCGCAAGCATGCCCGGTATTGTGAGGTCTCGATCGCGATCGTCAGGAGCGTCCTCATGGCCCTTCGTCTAGTTGCCATTGGTGACAGCACCGTTGAGGGTCTGCAAGACCCTGGCCCCGGCGGGGTCTACATCGGGTGGGCTGATCGGTTCGCCAGCCACCTGGACGTGATCCATCCGGGCCTTCTCTACGCCAACCTGGCGGTGCGCGGGCAGACGACGCACGAGGTTCGCCAAACGCAACTGCATCCGGCGTTGGCGTTGGCTCCTGACTTCGCCGTGGTCGTAGCCGGTGTCAACGACATACTGCGACCCAGGTTCGACCGCGAGGCACTGCGCGACAATTTGTTCGCGATGCACGCCGAGCTGACGGCAATAGGCGCACGGGTCATCACTTTCACTATGCCGGACATGGCGCGTGTCGCGCCAATCGCGGTAGTGCTGCGCAGCCGGTTGCAGTTCCTCAACTCGGTCACGACGCAGTGCCGGGAGCGCTACGGATCCATCGTCGTCGACCTCGCCTCGGTCCCCGCCGCCAGTCACCCAGCGTTGTGGCACACCGACCGGCTGCATGGCAACAGCGAGGGCCACCGCCGGATCGCTGCCGCGCTGGCCGAAGCCGTCGGGTGCCAGGTGGCTGACTGGCGGGCGGAGCCCCCACCCACACCAGAGCGCAGTCGGGCACGCGTAGCCCTGAACGAAGCCGCCTGGGTCGGCTCACACCTGCTCCCCTGGGCCTGGGAGCATGCGCGTGGGCAGTCCTCAGGGCAGGACATCGTGTGCAAGCGCCCGAACCTCTTGCCGGTGACGTGAGGTTTCGCGTGACCCACCTGGCCCGCCCGTTGCGAACCAGGCCGTCTCAGGTCGTTTGGGCTAGCCCTGGCGCGCGCGGGCGGCGGATATGAACGCGGCGTAGCTCCAGGTCAGATCGCGAACGCTTTTCTCATAGCCGGTGGTGGCGTCAAACTGCTCGCTGAGCTCAAGGTGGTCGCTATGCAAGACGACCGTTTGGAGCATCTTGTCGCCAGCGGCCTGCAGTTGCGCCGTCACATCGGCCGGCGCTGTGCTCTGGTCGACACCGACCTGACTGAAGAAATCCGCCGACAGCGCGGCGTAGGGGACCTGACCAGTTCGGGTGATGGCGGCGCCGAGCGTGTAGTAAAGCTGGGCGAAGTTCGCGGTGCACAGGGCCCAGGGATGGTCGATCCCGTCATTGTTCAGGTCGCCGTCATAGACGTCGCCGGGGTAGCGGCCGAGCAGCGGACCCAACTCGTTGGCCTGATCCTGATGGTTAATCGGGTACGCCGAGGACAAGGTGGGGTCGGTCCACTGCTGGCGGAGTTTGGCTGCGGTGGCGAGCAGTTGGGGATCGGAACAGTCGATGGCGCCGTATACGCTGGCCATCACGATGTCGATATTGGGGTCATAGCCGGCGCGCGGGTTCTGCGCGTCCAGTATCGACACGTAGTACTCGCCGTTCCAGTGAGATTGCAGGGCGCCCTTCAGCCAGTCGATGGCCATCCCGACACCGGAAGGTACGGGGATTCCGAGGTTGTTGGACTGAAGCCCAGTAAGGGATTTGAGCTGGACTGATCGGGTGAAGAACGACTGGCCGTAGGTCTCCTCCCACAGGTTGTAGCTCGGGTTCTGGTATTCAGCCAGCAAGAAGTCGGCGTTGCGCGCGACCAGTGCACGTGCCGTGTCCTGAGTGGTGGTGTCTAACTGCGTGAACGCCTCCAAAAGCGCCAGTATCTGCAGCGCCGGACCATCGTTCTGATCCGTCCAGTTCCGCGGCTGACCTTCGA
The DNA here is from genome assembly GCA_003157445.1 of Micrococcales bacterium. Lineage (GTDB taxonomy): Bacteria > Actinomycetota > Actinomycetes > Actinomycetales > Dermatophilaceae > UBA4719. The sequence goes on along the minus strand of PMJN01000260.1, from coordinate 4,853 downwards.
TGGTGTAGCAGGCACGGGCAAGGGTGGCGGCGCTCTGCTGGCAGGTGGCCGCAAAGGTCACGTAGTCGCCTAGCGGGCCTGAACCGGCGGCGTTGCCCACCGGTTGGTGCGCCCGGGCGATCTCGATGGCCGCCACTGCTGCATCCCTGGTCCAGTTGTAGACATAGTTCTGGGTCACGGTGGACAGGTCAGCGTCAAAAGACGGGGACGCCACAACGCAGCCCGGTGCAGAGAACCGGCCGGGCGCGGACGGATCGCTGAATACAAAACCGTCGCTGGACATGTTTCGCTGCATCAGCGTCAGCATGTACGCCGCAGTGACCTGTAGATCGCTGCGCTGAACCGCAGGTTGCATTAACGCGTACTTCAGCATCGTCATCCCCTCGTCACGCTGCCTGTCCGGTGTCCTCGAGTCTCGCACCGCGGCGTCGTACCGGTCCAGGGATGTGCCTCTATTTGGAAGAGTCCATGCCTTGGCGGAAGCGTTGGACGTATGTCGGCCAGTTCCACGTCGACAGGAAGGCCTTCGCGGCGTCGTAGCCCTTCTGATACAGCGCCTCTGTTTCGGCCTGGTTGATCCCGAAGTTCAGGAAGCCGACCTCGGTCGAGTCGACACGAATGGTACGTGCGCTGACCCAGGGCTGGTTGAGGTACGCCTGGTCCCGGCCGACCAACGCGGTGGCAATCACCTCTTCCAGCAGTCGCAGCCCCCCGGGCAGGGGCAGACCTAGCAGCGAGACGACCTTGTCGTCACCAGCGGGCAGGTTGGGCAGCATGGTGACTCCAAAGGTGGGCCAACCCGGCAGCCGACCGTCGATACGGTCAAGGGAGTCGATCGGAAAGTTCGACAGAAGTCCGCCGTCGACCAGCGTCGAAGTCATCTTCGTCCTGACGTCGGTGAGCGTGACAGGACGAAAGAAGAATGGGATGGACATGGACGCACGTACCGCGTCTGCCACCAGCATCTTGTCCGGATCCAGACCGTAGACGGATCGGTAGTCCCAGGGAAGGCGCACGACCTGGCCGAGCGTCAGGTCCGAGGCGGTCACAACGAGCTTGTAGCGACGCTCCGGTGGGAGACTCTCATCTTTGATCTTCAGGTCACCAAAGGTGTGAACATCTAGTGCTGCCAGCTGACTGCGAACCCATTGGCGAGCATAGTCACCCTGATAGATACCGGTGCCTTGGAACAAGGCCAAACCCTTGCCTGCCAGCGGGATGCGATCCAAGGCGGTGGAGTCGGTGAACTTTTTGTAGTCGAGGCTGAGCGCGTCCTTCTTCAACCGGTCGCCGGTCAGCCCGGCCGCGGCCAGGGACCCGACGATGGCCCCGGCAGAGGTGCCCGAGATCCGGTTCAGCTGGTAGCCGGCATCGGTCAGAGCCACGAGCGCGCCAACTAGCCCGATTCCCTTGACACCGCCGCCTTCCAGGACGACATCGGCTTTCAACCCCTGACGCTTCGCATTCATAGCGTGTCTCCCTCCTGCAACGGCCACCCGACCACCGGCGCCGACCTGCATACAACTGGACCCTACAAGCGCCAGCCCACAGAAGACGCCTAGACACGACCTGCCCAGTAGCGCCGCACCACCTGCTGCAGCTTGGCATCGTGGGCTCCATGCCAGTAGACATGTCCGCATGCCCGGCACTGGGAGAATTGTTGGATCGTGCGCAAGGTCCCCGGTTCAAGCCGGTGTGCCACTGCGTCCTTCGAAACCGGCATCAGCGTTCCTCCGCACGCCAGGCAAAGACTCCACGGTTTCAGTGGTGGCCGGAACCGCTCGATGACGTCGGCCAGCTGGTCGTCCGGGTAGTGACCACGCACAAAGGCGGCCCGGCGCGGCGCCCGACGCATCAATAGGCCCCGGTCTCGGCTCAGCAACACTCTGTCCTGGCGTCCGGCCTGCTCGACGAGCTGTTCGTCCTCGGCTTCTTTCTGGTAAGCCGTGTCGACACCCAACAACCGGAGCCTGCGCGCAAGCGCGCCGAGGTGCACGTCCAGCAGGAACAAGGCCGGCCCCTGCAGCGGCTGCGGCCGCGTTCGGACACCGACGTCGAGACGGTCCCGTTCCTGCAACCGGCTCCCCCAGAAGGTCGAGACCCCGGCCACGAGCAGGTCCCCTACCTCGGTCAGCGGGATGCCCGCGCTCTGGATCAGATGCCCCACAGTGGCGGTCGGGTCGTGAGGCAGGTCCAGTTCGCCGCTGTCGCGCCCCCGACGCGGCAGAAAAAAGCGCAGGGCGGGGTGGACGCACAGCCGGACACTGCCGGGCGGCACCGGGGTCCGCGCCGACATTGCCCCTAATCGCCACGACCTGCCTGCAGGCCCACCGCTTCCTACCAAGGTTGCCTCCTTCTCATCTGCGCGGTCAGCACCGCCGGGTTGCAGTTCGCTCCTGACTTGAGTAGCCGTACAGTCTCTCGTCAGCAGGGTTCCAACTCGTGATGATGCCCTCGATGGTGCTGATGATGATGGCGCTTTTCGAATGCTTAACGATTGTCTGCATGCGTTGGCCAGACTCGTACGCCAGCCTCGCCCCGTACAAGTTCCGGGCGGTCTTAGCCATGGCGACGATTGTGCCGTGGGCGTCGCGGATTGGTGATGCGCTGAGCGAGACGCTGATCACCGTGCCATCTTTGGGATCCGGGTGCTCTCGTGGTGATCGACGTGCTTGCCGGCCAGAATCTTGGCCAGGACGGACTGCCGCTGGCCAGCTTGCCCTTCGGGAATCATAAGTCTGACTTACCTACCGATGATCTCCTGGCTGGAGTAGCCGACAGTCTTCTCTGCAGCCGCATTCCAACTCGTGAGAGTGGCGTCGTCCGCGTACTCGACCACTCCTGCCATCAGGTCCATCCGATAGCGATCCGCTTCTTCCCTCCGGTGTCGGGTCATGTCGCGCGCCGCCACAATCATCACCGTGCCGTCCGCGGTGTCCATGCCGGACAAGCTGCATTCCACCGAGAACACTGTGCCATTGCGTCGAGTCCTGGCGGCTGGGTTAAACCCCTGCCGGTGCACCTTGTGGACCAGCCGCAGCGACTCCGGCACCACCGCTTCGACGGACATTCCAACCAAGTCATCGCGGACATATCCGAACATCAACTCAGTCTGATGATTGACAGACCCGATCACGCCCGCCTGGTCAACGCCCACCAACCCATCAGGCACCGCCTATAGCAGGCCCTCGAACTCCGTGGTCTGCGAAGTCAACCGGCCCCCCAGAGTTGCGACAAAGAAGTCAGAACAAAGAAGATTCGCAAAGTTCTGACAAGAACTCTACGCCGGACGGATGTTAGCTACATAGCATCCGATACGTCGTAAGCACTCGGCCATTCTGGTCGAACACGAGGGAGCGGATCTAGCCACCACTCGCTGACACACACTCATGTCGATGAGATACCGGAAGCCTGGGGCGCGCTGCTCTCGAACACAACACGGGCGCCAAGCAGGGCTCCGGAACCTCACTCGGGTATGCGAACGCGAGTTGTTAGGCGTTCAAACTTTGCGCCCGATTACCGAGGAAGGCGTCAGGACAATTCACCCGATCCATCTCGATTTGATTCCCTGTCAACGATGCTTGTCCGTCACGGAGATCCAGGCTTGCATAGCCGCCTCTGCGCTGACATAGCCGCCACCGATGGAGTCGTAATGGATGTCCCTGGCGGTGAAGCCGGCCACAGTGTCGCCACTGACCGTCCCTACACGCTTGCCTTTACGGATGACGTGCCAGACCCACGGGGAGTGCTGCGTTAACGTGATCCCAGAGTTGCTGGGTAACTGCATCATAGCGGACTCGATTCGCTGGTCCCTGATTGAAGGACACGGGCCACCGAGGGTCGGGAGTAGCGGGTGCAAATGCCGACGACGCCAGGGTCTGGGGTGACGAGGCAACTCCGAGGCTACACCTGCGCCAGGCCCACTGAGCAGTGAGTTTGGCTACCCGTTCGGCGTGACCACAGGGTGCTCTGATGCTGATCAACGCCGACCAGAACCCGCCCTTTCAGACCAAGCAGACAGCACGCGCCACGAAGCAGCGCACGAGCGCGATGGCGGAGAGCCAATCGCCGTCCTTGGCCATCTGTCACCCCGGATCAGGTCCGGCGAACACTTCAAGAAGGGCGCAAATGAGTCGACGCGACGGGAACGCGGGGTCGCCGCCCGGCAGGGCCCGTCGCTCAACCTCAAAGCGCCCACCCCAGGCTCCGGTGCCCTCTTCCCAAGGGTCCACGGGCAAATCCGCCTCGTCTAACTTATGTGACTGACCTCACGATAAGAGAGTATTCGTCTTGTCGTACAGCGGGTGTATGTCTGATCTTGGTGGGGGCACCGGCACCCGCCGGCACTTCGTTAGGGACGGAGTAGAAATGCCAGACCTACAGGGCACACCAACCCACGAGTCCCCATCCTCGAAAGACGCCAGGGCGCAGGCCGCTACGAAGGCGCGACACAAGGAAAACCGTCCCTGGTTCATAAGGATGCGCTTCATTTTGTCACTAACTGTCATCATCTTGGTGGCAATCATCTGGGGTGCCAACCGCCGAGGCGACTTGGGGGCCTCTCACAGCGCCAAGAGCCGCTCGCAGGTGACGGTCACGAAGGCCCTCCCAGTGAAGGCTGCGACAGCCCGCATCGGTACGAAAGTCCGCGACGGGCAGTTTGAGTTCGTCGTGACCGGCGTAGAGCACCCCGGCAAGACCCTCGCGGGAAAGGTTGGCGAAACGTTGACCGCGCAAGGCGAGTTCGTGATCGTCGTGGTGAATGTCACCAACCTCGGCAAAAAAGATCAGGCTCCTGACTGTTCCTGTCAGTACCTGATGAACGACAAGGGCCAGACGTTCAAGCCCAGTTC
>PMJN01000425.1 GCA_003157445.1 Micrococcales bacterium | reverse complement strand
GCGTCGCGGACGTAACGACAGCGACAGGAAGCACTCGCTGAGTCAGCACGGCATGAGCACCTGGAAGAGCGACTTCAACTGTGGTGGAGTCAAGGGCTAGGCCTTCCATCCAGGCAGCTTCGACCGGGACATCCTCTGCTGGAACGAATCGCGCGATTACCTCCCTGGACGGTGATCCGTGTGCGAAGCGGAGGACCGTGGTGGGGTCCAACCCGCGCCGCTCGGCCCACTGTGACCAGTGCTTCTCCACAAGTCCCGTTGAGTCGACCAGAACTCCGTCCATGTCCAGAAGGACGGCCTTGGCCGATACGCGCACGATCAGGTGTTCATCCACCCCGACATCATCCCAATTGGCCAACGGTGTCGTAGCGCTCCGAAGGATTCCAGGCCGCCGCACTGATCGTCTTCGCAAGCGGATGGCCTGTACGAGAGCGACGCACCCCCCAAGTGCCCGAGCGACTGTCTGTCCGACCGTGCCACCTGGCACTGAAGAAACCCTGCCACCTATCGCTGAAGGTCACACGTTTGCGACGTCAGTTCGGCGTTCGCACTTTCAAGGTCGCAGCCGCCAGGTATCTTCTAATCGACGGGATACGGCCACGTCCGAGCGGGGACTACGCCATGGGAGCCAGCCGCACGCCTGCCGCCTTGGCCCCGGTTCTCAACTGCTGGTCCCACGCGGCGAAGAGCGTTTCGGCCGCGCCGACTGCGAGCAAGCTCGCAATGTGCACCGCGTCTGCACCTCGCAGTGCGTCTCGACTAGCCAGGTGACCGGCATGGGCGGTGATGGTTTCGGTCAGCTCGACGGTTCTTGTTGCCGCCCAGAAGTCCTCCCACAGCACTTCCGCCCGCCTCTGTTCGGCTGGGTCAAGGCGGTGAGCACGGCCAGCTGCGGCCAAGGCGGCACGCACCTCCGGATACGCGAGGCGGCTGGATACTGCCGCATCGCAGCCGTCCCACAATGTGGCGGCGACCTCGCTCCCGTCCTCTTCGACGACCAGCTTGACGAAGGCGCTGCTGTCGAAATACACGATGGTCATGGAGGTCAGCGCCGTTGCTCGCTGACCAGTTCCGAGACCGGTCCGCTCGCGTGTGCCCGCGCGGCTCCACGGGCAGCGGGCCGCTCATCACGGCACGGTTTGCTGAGTACCCCACTCGCGATGAGCTGATCGAGTAGCGGCGCGGCGTCGACGGCTAGCAGGCGCGCCACCGGCGTGCCTCGCTCGGTGACGACGATCTCTTCGCCGGAGCGAGCCCGCTCGATCCACGTCGACAGCTCTGCGCGCAAGGTGCTGATCGCCACGTCCATATCCCAAATGTACAACAGTTCAATCGAAATCTGTACAACATCTGCGGGTCAGACGACGGATCCCGTTGCGAGTGCCGAGCTCGAACCGTTGCCCTTACAGTTGAACGCTTGGATCCGCCGATCCGCTTGCGGTGACCTGATATCCGGCGGCTGTGGGTATGTAGCGCTGGGATGCAGCACCCGCCCAGTGCTCCGGATTTGCTAACACGACCTCCTGAATCAATGAACGGCAAGGCACGGAACGCCCCTCTCCTGAGCACGGATTCGGTGCTGGGCTACCTCCCCGGACAGACATCTTCGGCCTCAAGAGCGGAAGGTCGGCGGTCCGACCCACCCCTGGCCACCACCAAAACCGTTGGTCAGATCGTGTCTGACCAACAGTTTTGTCTGTCCGGTGAACCGCCCTATCCTCACCCCGCAGAAGCCAGTCCAAGAGCATCGTGACGGTGCCAGCGTGACCAAACGGTACGCCACTGCGAAGGAACGCTACGAGCGAATCCTGGCCGGCAAACGCGTCTCTAATGAAGGTCAACACCTTCCATAGGGACAGATACGAGCAGCTCACGGGGACGTACGACGCGCGTATGCTGGAGCCCGAGGTTGCCCCCCAGTCAGCACCCCCGCAGCGCACAGCGACCCAGGCCGAGACGATGATCGACACCCGCCACGCATGGCCGACTCGGCCGAAGTCGCCGGCATCTCTCATGAGAGGGTCTCACCAGCCCTCGACGGCTTCCCACACTTCCGGCCGGAGATGCGCGACCGGGTGCTCGCCGCTATTGAAGAGATCGGCTACCGACGCAGGACGGCGGCCGGACGCTGGTGACCCGCCGGTCCGGACCATCGGGGCGATCACCGCTCACATGAACTACTTCGGCCCGACCAACATCATGCTGGGGGCTCGAATCCGCTTCTTGCGCAACGGGATACAGCCTATCGCTCGCGGCGCTCGCGAGATCTCCGCGACCCCGTTTCGGACGGCCGTAGCTCAGTTTCTGGACCAGGCGGTCGAGGCGGTGGTAATGATTGAGAATGACACGGCCGGTCCCCGCCCTGGACCACGCAACGACCACAGGAAGGGCCACGCGTGACATCCACATCGCGACATAGCTTGGACGCGGTAGTCATCGGCGTCGACTACGGAACGCTCTCTGGTCGAGCCGTCGTCGTGCGGATCAGCGATGGTCAGGAGCTAGGTAGCGCCGTTCATGACTATCCGCACGCAGTGCTTGACAGTACGCTGCCGAGCGGGGAAACTCTCCCGCCGGAGTGGGCTTTGCAGGTGCCCGCCGACTACATCGCGGTGCTGCAGGTCGCAGTGCCGCAGGCTCTGCGCTCATCGGGTGTCGACCCTTCTGACGTGATCGGGATCGGGACCGACTTCACCGCCTGCACCATGGTCGCGACCTTGGCCGANNCACGCTGCGCAGCCGCAGGCAGACCGGATCAACGTTCTCGCCCGCGGGCGGGGCGAGATGTGGTTGGCGCGATACGGCGGCCTCATCTCCTCGGAGTGGGAGTTCGCCAAGGGCTTGCAGATGCTCGAGGAGGCTCCGCAGCTGTATGCCGCGATGGATCACTTCGTCGAGGCTGCGGACTGGATCGTTTGGCAGCTGACCGGCACCTACGTCCGCAACGCCTGCACCGCCGGCTACAAGGGCATGTACCAGGACGGCGCGTATCCGGACGCGACCTTCCTGTCCGCACTCAACCCCGACTTCGCATCGTTCGTGCGCGACAAGCTCGCGCACACCATCGGCCAGCTCGGCGAT
>PMJN01000017.1 GCA_003157445.1 Micrococcales bacterium | reverse complement strand
TGTCGGGCGACCACGACGCCTTCACTGAGCAACGTGCGATCCTGACCGAACCACGCCTGGAAACCGATGACTCGCGCATCCTCAAGCAAACGCAGAAACTGGACGTTGTTGACATGGCCGTAGGCGTCCATGTCCGACCATCGCAGCGGGACGTCTACACGGTAAGGGCGCAGGTTCATGGCGCCATCATCGCAGCCAGGCGGATATCGTCTCCTACGTGACCACCCCTGAGAACGGAGCCATCCTCGACCCCCTCGAGGACCTGCTCGATGCCCTGGACCTCCATTCAGCCGGTTCAGCCCCCAGCACAGCCGGTGGAGCGGCCGACGACAACCACTCGGACTTCGGCGTATCCGATGCCGACGTGTTCATCGGGCGCAGCCAGCCGATGCCGCAGGGCCGCGTGTTCGGGGGGCAGGTGCTTGCCCAGTCGGTGATCGCTGCCGGCCGCACGGTCAATGACCTCGAGGATGCAGCAGAGCGACCACGGCGAATCCACTCGTTGCACGGTTACTTCCTGCGCCCTGGAGACTCCAACCACCCGATTCGTTTCACCGTCGAACGACTGCGCGACGGGCACTCGTTCTCGGCCAGGCGGGTCCATGCAATCCAGTACGGTAGGCCAATCCTGTCGATGATCACCTCGTTCCAGACCAATTCCAAAGGGCTGGACCACCAGGACTCCGTACCTGCCGCACCTAACCCCGAGAGCCTTCAGACCGTTGCCGAGGTGTTCGCCGGGGTTGACGACCCACAAGCCAGCTTCTGGTCGAACGACAAGGCCGTCGACCTGCGCCACGTAGAGGGGGCCATCTACATCCGCCCAGGGCGACAACTCGCATCGCGGCAGAGTGTCTGGCTGAAGACAATGGGCGCGCTACCCGATGATCCGCTGGTCAATGCGGCGGTGCTGGCCTACTGCTCTGACTACTCGCTGCTCGAGCCGGTGCTTCGATGCCACGGCCTCGCCTGGTCCGACAACCGGCTACGCGTGGCCAGCCTCGATCATGCGATGTGGTTCCACCGGCCCGGAAGGGCAGACGACTGGACGTTGTACACCCAGGACTCTCCATCGGCGTCAAGCGGGCGGGGGCTGGCCTCAGGACGAATGTTCACCGCGGACGGCGTCCTGCTCGCCACTGTCGCGCAGGAAGGCATGATCCGACTCAAGGAGTCGTGATGGGCACCACAGTGGGGTCGACTTTCGCGCTAAGCAGTCGCTTAGTAGGCTCGCGGCATGGTTGACAGCCTCGACCTCGACGCACTGGCGAACTATCTCGCGCCGTTCAGCCGAACTCCGCACGCCGCAACGCCCGGATCCAGCGCAGTGCCCAGGTCGGGCCCTGGTCGAGGGCTGCGCGCCGACCTCATCCATGGCGGCAAGTCCAACCTGACCTATCGGCTCACCGACGGCTACCACGACTGGGTGCTGCGCCGCCCCCCACTCGGGCACATCCTGGCAACTGCTCACGACATGGCCCGCGAATATCGAGTGATGTCAGCCCTGGCGCCGACTCCCGTGCCTGTTCCGGCCATGGTGACCCTCTGCGAGGACCCCAGTGTGATCGGGGCACCGTTCTATGTCATGGAGTATGTCGAGGGCTCGATCCTTCGACGGGCCAAGGACACCGACAAGCTGACAGAGAGTCAGCGGACGGCATTGGCATACGAGCTCATTGACACCTTGGCCGACCTACACGAGGTTGACCCGGCCAACGTGGGGCTGGGCGACTTCGGTCACCCCGACGGATTCCTCCAGCGGCAAGTGCGACGCTGGAGCCAGCAACTGGAACGGTCACGCTCCCGAGACACACCCGGCTCTGAGGACCTAGCGAAGGAGCTGGCAACACGGGTTCCGAGCAGCCAACGGGCCAGCGTTGTGCACGGCGACTACCGTCTGGACAACGTCCTGGTGGGACCCGACCAGCAAATCCTGGCTGTGCTGGACTGGGAGATGGCCACCCTCGGTGACCCCTTGTGTGACCTGGGCCTACTGCCGGTCTATGCCGCTCCGGTGCCCGGAGTCGCAGGCATCATCTCGGACGGCATGGGTCCGCACAACGGCTTCCCGTCGATCGAGTCGCTCATCGGACGGTATGCGGATCGCTCGGGCCTGGATGTCAGCCAGCTGTCCTGGTACACGGCTCTTGGCTACTACAAGCTGGCGGTCATCTGCGAAGGCATCTACTACCGCTATGCCACCGGTCAGACCGTGGGCCCCGGCTTCGACCAGATAGGGAACATTGTCGAGCCACTTATCTCTGCAGGCCGTGACGCCCTGGCCCAGTCCCATTGACGGCCCCAGTCCCTTTGATGCCAGTGCAGGTCAACAATCCTTGGAGGAAACAGTGAACACCAAGAACCAACGGACCGCGATCGTCACCGGCGCGGCCCGTGGCATCGGTGCGGCAACCGCCATCCGTTTAGCCAGGGATGGGAACGCCGTTGCCGTCCTGGACCTTGACGAGGCCGCGTGCGCCGAGACGGTGTCGGCGATTACCTCGGCCGGTGGCCGAGCCATCGCTGTGGCAGTCAACGTCAGCTCGCCCGAGGGGGTCGAGGCTGCCGTGGAACAGGTCTCTCTTAAGCTCGGCGCCCCGACCATCCTGGTCAACAACGCCGGCATCATCCGCGATAATCTGATCTTCAAGATGCCGCTGGAGGACTGGGATGCCGTCATGAACGTCCACCTGCGTGGCGCCTTCTTGATGACCAAGGCAGTCCAGGTGCACATGACCGCAGCGAACTATGGCCGGGTTGTAAATCTGTCCTCCACGTCCGCGCAGGGCAACCGCGGCCAAGTCAACTACTCTGCCGCCAAGGCAGGCGTGCAGGGCTTCACCAAGACCCTGGCCATCGAACTCGGCCCCTTCGGGGTGACGGCCAACGCCGTCGCTCCTGGATTCATCGCCACGGCCATGACCAAAGCGACCGCTGCAAGGATGAACATCTCCTTCGAGGACTTCCTGGCGGGCGCCGCATCACAGATCCCGGTCGGCCGAGTCGGCCAGCCCGAGGACGTAGCAGCGGTCATCTCGTTACTGGCCAGCGAAGAAGCGGGGTACGTCTCCGGACAGATCATCAACGAGGCTGGCGGTC
>PMJN01000089.1:4985-7682 GCA_003157445.1 Micrococcales bacterium | reverse complement strand
ATCGCTTCCCGGGACCTCTGGTCCTTGGTGTCGGCCTCGAGTGAATCGGTCGCTGCACCGGCCAGAATAAGGGCGCTCGCCGCGTCCAGGGCGCCACAGTTAGCCAGTTCGAGGGTGGCCTCAGCCCGGCGCACCAGCTGGGCATCCAGCACGCTGAGCGCGCCCTCGACCCGGGTGTGCAGCCGATCGAGTCGGGCCGCGCCATAGGAGACGTACCAGGCGATGATCACCGCTAGCGTTATCGCGCCGACGATCCAACTGAGGTTCATCATGTGCCTCCCGAGTTCTTGCCGCTACGTCGCAGTCGTGCCCACCGTGAGTCGTGCTCGCCAGTGCGCACCGAGGACGCACCGAAGACCACCGTCTCGTAAACCGCTAACACATCTTCGGCGACCACCGACCAGTCAAAGGCGTTGGCGCGCTCGCGCCCCGCAGCGGCCAGCTCTTCACGCCTGAGCGGGTTCCGCAGCAGCCCCACCACGGACTGTGCCAGGTCAACGGGATCTCCGTTGCGGAACATCTGACCCGCGCCGGCGCGCAATACCCTCGCAAACGCCGGCAGGTCGCTGGCCAGCACCGTCGCGCGGGCGCTCATGGCCTCGATCAAGATGATGCCAAAGCTCTCTCCCCCGGTGTTCGGGGCAACGTAGACGTCCACCGACGCCAGCAGACTGGCCTTGTCCTGATCACTGACCGGGCCGAGGAACTCGCATGCCATGGCTGCCTGCTTGGTCATCTCTTTGCGGATGGAGTCGGGGTCCCCAGGACCGGCGATCAAGACCCGGACGCCCGGGATCTCGGCGAGAATGTGCGGCAGAGCCTGCGCCAGGACCGGCATACCTTTTCGTGACTCTTCCATGCGTCCCAGGAACGCGATAGTGGGTCGCGCCGCCGTGCCCTCCCAGTCGCCACGTCGCTTGGCGGAGGCGAAACGCTCGACAAAGACTCCGTTGGGGATCACCACAGCATCACCACCAAGATGGGTGGTGACTGTTCGTCGCGCATCCTCAGAGACGGCGATTCGGGCGCTGATCTTCTCCAGGCTCGGACGCAACAGCGGGTATGCCGCCTGCATGGCTCGTGAGCGCAGGTTGGAGGTGTGGAAGGTGGCGACGATTGGTCCCTCGACGGCCCAGAGGGCAAGGACCGAGACGCTGGGAGTCACCGGTTCGTGCAGATGGACGACGTCGAAGTGACCGGCCTCCACCCACCGGCCGACCCGGGTCGCAGTCAGGGGTCCGAACGAGAGCCGGGCTACGGATCCGTTGTACCGAACTGGAACTGCCCGACCCGAGCTGACAACGTAGTCCGGCAGCGGAGTGTCGTCATCTGCCGGCGCCAGCACGCTGACGTAGTGCCCCAGGGAGATCAGGTGCTCGGCGAGGTCGCGGACGTGAAGCTGCACTCCCCCGGGCACGTCGAAGGAGTAGGGGCTGACGATCCCGATCCTCATGGGTTGTCGCCGGCCTGGGCAGGTACGTGCCCTTCGATCAGGTCCTTGGTAAAGACGCGCTGCATCATGTGCCAGTCCTGGGTGTGTTCGCGAACGGCTTCGGTGAGCACATCGGCGCAGGCCTGGGTCATCGCTTGGATCTTCTCGCGGGAGGTGCCGTGTTCAGGTGGGGCGAGAGCCTCGTGGAAGGTCACAACGGTCCGCCAACCGTGCCCCTGCGGATGGCGCTCGTAGTGCATGACACACGGGTAGAGGGCCGCGCCGGTAATGACCGCCAGCGCGGCTGGCCCGACGGCCATGCTCGCCTTTTGACCGCAGAAGTCGACCTCGATGCCGCCGTGGGTCAGGTCCCGGTCGGCCAGCAGCGCGACCAGTGCGCCGCAGCGGCACGCCGTGGTCAGCTCCCGGAAGACGTCGCCACCCCCGGTCAGCGGGATAATTCGCATCCCCAGTCGTTCACGGAAGGCAAGGAACTCGTCGAAGAGCTCTTCGGGCTTGAGCCTTTCGGCAACCGTGACGACAGGGGCCAGTTGGGTGGTGGACCAGGCGCCGCCGAAGTCCCAGTTGCCCATGTGTCCCAGGAACACGACCGCGGAGCTACCGGACCCCAGATGGGCCCGGATTGGGCCGTCGCCTACCGCTCTGACCCCATCGATCAGGTCTTCGACACGGCAGTCTGGAAGCCGGAAGGCGTCGCACCAGTAGCGCAGGTAGGAGCGCATTCCAGCTCGTACCAGGGCATCGAGCTCAGCGGGGGTCAGCTCTGGGCGGACGGTTGCGTAGTTGCTGCGCATCCTTCGCACGCCCTTGCCGCCGCGCCGGGTCGCGATATCGGCGATGAGGTCGAAGACCTGGTAGGCGAGGCGACCCGGCATCCGCCGGACCAGGAACCAGCCCGCGCGGTAACCTGCCAGCGTCGCACGCTCAGTGAGTCGGCTCACGCTGCGGTGAACGCCTGACGGCGCACCTCGAGCATCCGCTGGATCACGGTGATCAGGCTAGCCAGCGCCAACAACGCCAGCACGACGGTCAGCAGCACCTCGGGCACACCCAGACCGACCAGACCGGTGGCGGCCAGTACGACCACCACGCGCTCGGCTCGCTCGGCGATGCCGACGTTGGCGGTCATTCCGAGGCCTTCGGCCCTGGCCTTGGCGTAGCTCACCACGCTGCCCAGGATTAGACACGCGAGCGCCAGAGCTGCCAGGTAGGGAGTGCGTCCGCCGCCGGAGTACCAGAGCACG
>PMJN01000089.1:0-4803 GCA_003157445.1 Micrococcales bacterium | reverse complement strand
ATGACCACAGCGTACCGATGCGCCCGACGGGGTTGTGCGGACGCTCGGGAGGCGCAATCGTGGCGCCATGACCGTCAAAGCCATTGTGAGTACACCTGGTCCGCAGGCCAACGTCCCCACCCAGATCCGCAACGTGGTGCTCGTCGGGCACAGCGGAGCAGGTAAGACCACCCTGTTCGAGCACCTCATTGCCGCCACGACCCCCGACTACCGGCCTAAGCCGGGTCTTGAAGAACGCTCCGTGCAGCTTGCTGTCGCCTCCGTGTCCTACGACGGCGTGGCGCTCAACCTCATCGACACCCCCGGATACCCGGATTTTGTTGGTGAGTTGCGGGCGGGTCTGCGGGCCGCGGATGCAGCCCTGTTCGTGGTCTCGGCGTCCGACGGTGTGGACGCCACCACCATGTTGCTGTGGGAGGAGTGCGCCGCCATCGGCATGCCGCGCGCTGTGGCTGTGACCAAGCTGGACAAGGAGCGCGCCGACTTCGAAGAAACCGTGGCGATCTGCCAGCGGGTCTTCGGCGACGGTGTCATGGCGATCTATCTACCGCTGCATGGTGACGACGAGGCGCTCATCGGCAACCTCGGGTTGCTCTCCCAGCAGATTCATGACTACAGCTCGGGCACGCGAGTGGAACATGGCGCTGAGGCCGAACACCGCGAGCTGATCGAGGGGAACAGATCCGAACTGCTCGAGGCCATCATTCAGGAGTCCGAGGACGACACGCTGCTTGATCGCTACCTCGGTGGGGAGGAGATCGACGTCGAGGTCGTGACGGGCGACCTGCTCACAGCCGTCTCGCGAGGCCGCCTGTACCCGGTCATCCCGGTTTCCACCGAGACCGGGGTTGGAACCTACGAGCTGCTCCAGCTGCTGACCACTGCTTTTCCTGCCCCGACGCTGCACCCACTACCGGCGGCTACCACCCCTGACGGCGACCCGCTGCAACCTCTGGTGTGCGATCCGAGCGGACCGCTGGTGGCCGAAGTCATTCGTACGACCAGTGATCCGTACGTCGGCCGGGTTAGTATCGTGCGCATGTTCAGCGGCACGCTGCGACCAGACTCGGTGGTGCACGTCTCGGGCCACCTGGCCCGCTTCGCCGGGGATGAGCGTCTCGAAGGACACCTCGGCCACGATGCCGACGAGCGGGTTGGGCTGCTTTCCTCGCCCCTGGCAGACTTGTTAAGGCCCAAGGCGATGGCTATTGCCGGGGATCTTGCCGTGGTAGCCAAACTGACTAAGGCAGAGACGACTGACACGTTGAGCAGCCCGAACGCGCCAGTGCTGGTCGAGCCGTGGATTTTTCCTGACCCGCTACTGCCGGTTGCCATCACCGCGGCCAGCAAATCCGATGAGGACAAACTGGCCGGCGCCCTGGCTCGCCTGGTCGCCGAAGACCCCACCATGCGGCTCGAGCACAACAGCGAAACCCATCAGGTAATCCTGTGGACGATGGGTCAGGCCCACGTAGACGTCTTGATGTCTCGGCTGCGGGATCGCTATGGAGTCCAGGTCGAGTCCGAGCCCCTACGAATGGCGCTGCGCGAGACCTTCGTCAGTCCCGCCAATGGTCACGGACGCCACGTCAAACAAAGCGGTGGCCACGGTCAGTACGCCATCTGTGACATCACCGTCGAACCCCTCGAACGTGGGGCCGGCTTCGAGTTCGTCGACAAGGTGGTTGGCGGGGCCGTTCCCCGTCAGTTCATTCCCAGCGTTGAGAAGGGCATTCGGGCCCAGATCGCCAAGGGCTGCCTTGCCGGCTACCCGATGGTCGACCTTAGGGTCACCTTGACCGACGGGAAGTCGCATTCGGTGGACTCCAGCGATATGGCCTTTCAGGCCGCCGGGGCGCTGGCGCTGAAGGACGCAACCTCACCGCAGACCGTCACGCTGCTGGAACCGGTCGACGCGGTGTCCCTGGTAGTCGCTGACGAGTACGTCGGGGCCGTGATGACAGACCTGCAGATGCGGCGCGGCCGGGTCATGGGGACCGAGCCCGACACCTCCGGACGAACTGCTGTCACAGCCGAGGTGCCTGCGGCCGAGGTCACCCGATATGCCATCGACCTGCGTTCGGTCTCTCATGGAACCGGCACATTCACCAGGACCCCGCTCGACTACGAGCCCATGCCGCCCAACCTGGTCAAGGACCACCTGCCCGGCTGACCAGAGGTGCCACGCCGGGGTCAGTAGGCCAGTCGTTCGTCAAGCAGGCCGCAGCCCTATCGGACGTCCTGCGCCATACTGCCGGCGATGAAGGCCTCACGAGCCTGCAAGGAGACGACCAATGAGCTCCAGGCCCGCACGGTGCGGCCGTGCTGGCGGCTCTGGGCGTTGACGGCTTCCAGGTGCGTACGCGCCTTGAGGAGTCCAGCCCATGAAGAGGCCGGTTCACCTTCTGCGGGCCTGCTAGGAAGAAGGGCCGGTGCCGCAGGTCGGTGTCCCGCCAGGCAGGCCATACCGGTGGTCGGCCGTCCAGGAGTAGATGCGCGCGGCCAGCCAGGAGACCCCAGGAGCCACCAGCAGCGCGCCCACGAGGCGCCAGACAGGTCGCCCTGTGCGCAGGGCCGACGCGATGGCGGCGTGTCCGCTGGCCACCTGAGCATCCTGGCCAACCCACTGGGCAGCCGCTCTGCACTGCTCTGCAGTGAGCCCCAGCTCAGCCAGGTTCAGCCGCTGCCATGGCGCAACCGAGGTTGCCCTGCCTTTGAGCACCCAATGTGCCAGGAAATGGGCGCAGCTCGTGCAGAATCCGCAGTCTCCGTCGAAGACCAGAACCGGTTGCAGGATTCGCGCGCTCATGAGAAAGCTCGCTGCCTCACTCGGGCGGCCAGGCTTGTACGAGGCGCTGGCGAACGTCCTCGAGCAGCATGGGCAGAGCCTTGGTCTGGGCAATGATGGGCAGGAAGTTCGAGTCGCCGCTCCAGCGCGGGACAACATGTTGGTGCAGATGGGCGCGCACGCCGGCTCCGGCGACAGCACCTTGGTTGATGCCGATGTTGTAGCCCATGGGCGAGGACGAAGCTTCCAGGGCCGCGATGCTGGCTTTGGTCAGTATCCCGAACTCAAGGGTCTCCTCATCGGTCAGGTCGACGTAAAGCGACACGTGACGGTAAGGGCAGATCAGCACATGACCGGGGTTGTACGGGAACAGATTCATCACGACGTAGCAGCTCTGGCCACGATGGACGATCAGGCCTTCGCCATCAGCCCTGCCGATGACCGCACAGAACGGGCAGCCGTCACCGGCATGATCGGTCGGGCGTTCGCCGTTGATGTAGACCATCCGGTGCGGCGTCCACAGACGCTCAAAACCATCGTCGACATATGTGAAGTCCTGTGGCGACTCGAGCGCCGGCCCCTCGCCGTTCTTCTCCTGCGTCATGCTGCCGATCCTACGCATTAGCCTTAGGTCGCAGCGGTGACCATCCAGCGGGCGCCAAGAGCCAGTGCCCCTACCGTTACCACCAGGAAGAACCCGATCCATACAATTGCCGGCACTTTCGTCAGGCGGGCGAGTTGGTCGGCGTCCGAGCTCGTCGCCCCGGCGCGGCGTCGTTGTGTCTGAAGCTCCAGAACGGGCCGTGGCGCGGCCAGGAGCAGGAACCAGGTCAGGCTGTAGGCGAAGGCGGACTGTGCTTGTGGTTGAAGCCACCACGACACCGCGAACACCACAGCGGCACTGACCAGGATCGACCAGAGCCCGAACCAGTTGCGCACCTGGACCAGCAGCAGCGCCAACAGGATCAGCAACACCCACNNCAACGCGGCAGCCGCCAGACCAAGTACGGCAGGGCCGACATAGCCGGCCGCGGTCGTCATGATCATTCCCGCCCCGGTGGGTCGTCCAGCTGAGACAGTCAGGCCCGAGGTGTCAGAGTGAAGCTGGATGCCGTGCAGCTTGCGCCCTGACAGCAGGGCCACCAAGCCGTGAGCCGCCTCGTGAGCGATGGTCACGACGTTACGGGTGATCGGCCAGGTACCAGGAGCCCAGACCAGCAACAACCCAAGGACCGCGGTCAGCGCCACGAACCCACTCGTTGGTGCCGACTGAGTGCTCAGGGCGCGATGCCACACCTGCCCAACCACGTCCACGGGACTCAAACCTGCCGGCGGCTTTCGACGGCCTCCGTGATCTCCCTGATCGCCTCAGCGATCAGGACACCATTGTTCTGCGACCCGTCGCGGTAACGGAACGAGACCGCTCCGGCGGACCTGTCGTCCTCACCGGCGATGAGCATGAACGGCACCTTGGACTTCTGGGCGGTCCGGATCTTCTTGGGGAACCGGTCATCGGAGGTGTCAACCTCGACGCGAATCCCGCTGGCCTTCAACCGATCCGCGATCTCGAAGAGGTAGTCGTGGTATTCCTCCGCCACCGGGATGCCGATCACCTGGACCGGGGCCAGCCACGGCGGGAAGGCTCCCGCGTAGTGCTCGGTCAGTACGGCGAAGAACCGCTCGACCGAGCCGAACAACGCACGGTGGATCATCACGGGACGTTGGCGCGACCCATCGCTGGCGGTGTACTCGAGCTCGAAGCGCTCCGGCATGTTGAAGTCGAGCTGGATGGTCGACATCTGCCAGGTGCGCCCGATCGCATCGCGCGCCTGGACCGAGATCTTCGGGCCGTAGAACGCGGCGCCCTCCGGGTCAGGCACCAGCTCGAGGCCAGAGGCGGTTCCGACCTCCTGAAGTGTGCGGGTCGCCTCTTCCCAGAGTTCCTCGGTGCCGACCGACTTCGCCGGGTCGCGCGTCGACAGCTCGAGGTAGAAGTCCTCCAGCCCGAAGTCCTT
>PMJN01000150.1 GCA_003157445.1 Micrococcales bacterium | reverse complement strand
GCGCGAGCTGAACGCGCAGGGCGGAGCTCAGATCGAGACCGTCGCGCTGTTCACCGACGGCGAGCGATCAGCCATGTTCGTGCGAGAAGCCGACTCCGCATTCCCTTTGGGCCCCGCCGTGGACCGCCCCTACCTGGACCTCGCAGTCCTTGAACGAGCACTCATCCAGACGGGGTGTGACGCCGCGTGGGTTGGTTGGGGCTTTGTCGCCGAAGACCCGGCCTTTGCCCAGATGTGCGACCGGATAGGCGTGAGGTTCATCGGTCCCAGCGCAGGTGCCATGCGACGCCTGGGCGACAAGATCGGTTCGAAGCTGCTGGCCGAAGAGGTTGGCGTGCCGGTCGCCCCGTGGAGCCGAGGTCCGGTCGACGATGTCGAGGCCGCACGTAAAGCAGCGCACGAGATCGGCTACCCGCTGATGCTCAAGGCAACCGCCGGCGGCGGCGGACGCGGTATTCGCGTTGTCACCTCAGACGAGGAGCTGAACGATGCTTACGAACGCACCCGTGACGAGGCTGTCCGCGCCTTTGGCAACGGCGTGTTGTTCCTCGAGCATCTGGTCACCGGTGCGCGGCACGTCGAGGTGCAGGTCATTGCCGATGGCCAAGGCACGGCGTGGGCGCTCGGGGTGCGTGACTGCTCGGTGCAGCGACGCAACCAGAAGGTCATCGAGGAGTCCGCCTCACCCCTGCTGGACGAAGAACAGGTGGACGAGCTTAAGACATCTGCCGAGCGGCTTGCCCTTGCTGTCGACTACTGCGGCGCGGCAACCGTCGAGTTCCTCTACCACCCCGGCGAACGCACCTTTGCATTCCTGGAGGTGAACACCCGCCTGCAGGTCGAGCACTCGATCACCGAGCTGACCACAGGCTTCGACCTGGTCAAGTCGCAGCTGTACGTCGCGGCTGGCGGGCGGCTCAAGGGCGACCGCCCCGTCGAGATAGGGCACGCCGTCGAGGCGCGGCTGAACGCGGAGGACCCTGACCGCGACTTCGCCCCCTCCCCCGGACGTATCGTGCTGCTCAACCTCCCATCCGGCCCCGGCATCCGGGTCGACACCGGCGTCAGCGCGGGTGACCTGATCCCGGCGGACTTCGACTCGATGATCGCCAAGGTCATTGCCTTTGGACGCACACGTGAGGAGGCTTACGCCCGGTTGAGGCGAGCGCTGGGCGACACCACCGTGCTCATCGAGGGCGGCACGACAAACAAGAGCTTCCTGCTCGACCTGCTCGACCAGCCCGAGATCATCGACGGCAGCGCCGACACGGGGTGGATCGACCGCGTCCGCAGCCAGGGCCGTCTCCAACCCGAACGGTACGCAGGCGTGGCCCTGGTCGCTGCGGCGATCGAGGCATACGAGGAGCAGGAACAGGCCGAGCGGCTGCACTTTCTCGCCACGTCGCACGGAGGCCGGCCCCAGGCTCGGCACGAGGTCGGGCGAGCCATCGACCTGAAGCTGCGCGGCACATCGCACCGGGTCACCGTCGCACAGGTCGGCCCCAGCCGCTTTCGGGTCGGTTTCGGCGCACAACAGCGGGACCGCCAGGTGGAGGCCGACCTCGAGAAGTTCGACCAGTACTTCGGCCGCCTGACCATCGGGGCCCGCCGCTTCCGGCTAGTCAGCGCAACTCACGGTCCCGTCCACCTGATCGAGGTCAACTCAACTACCCATCGGGTCACCCGCGACGAAGGCGGCGTGCTGCGTTCACCAGCACCGGCTCTGGTGGTCGCCCTGCCGGTGGCAGTCGGTGACTTCGTCGAGGAGGGCACGCCAGTGCTGGTGCTGGAGTCGATGAAGATGGAGACGGTTCTGCGTGCCCCATATGCCGCGCGAGTTCGCGAGCTAATGGTGAGCACTGGCGGTCAGGTCGAGACGGGCACCCCCGTAGTGCGGCTGGTACCGGTTGCCAAGAGCGAGCCCAGCACACCGGGAGCACCTGGCGTTGCGGCCCCGCTCCAGCTCCTGGATCTGCCCACGTTGCCGGAGGCGACAGCGGCCACCCGCGCCGCCCGTAGCCTCGATGACCTCCGCAGCCGACTCCTGGGCTTCGACCTCGCACCCCAAGACGCCACTAGCAGCCTGGCGGACTACCAGCGCGCACGCGCAGAGCTGACCTCGACCGGCGAACCGCCACTACACCACGAAATCGACGTCTTCAGCACGTTCGCCGACTTGGCCGAGCTCGCACGCAACAAGCCAGCCAGCGAAGAGGAAGGCGACGAGCTGGTGCACAGCCCTCGTGAACACTTCCACTCCTACCTGCACAGCCTGGACGTCGACAGGGAACACCTCCCCGACGGGTTTCGACAACGCCTGTCCCGAGCCCTGGCGCACTACAACGTCACCGATCTGGAGCGCAGTCCCGCCCTTGAGGAAGCAGTCTTCCGGATCTTCCTGGCTCAGCGAACGGCATCGGACCTGGTCGTCATCCCCCTTCTGCAGCACTGGATGGCTGGGCCACCACCGGAAGGCGAGGTCGCAGATCAGGCACGCGAGGTGCTGGACCGGCTCGTACTGGCCACCCAGCTGCGCTACCCGATGGTGGGCGACCTGGCGCGCAGTGCCCGTTTCGCCTGGTTTGACCAGCCAGTGGTCGACGCTGAGCGCCAGGCTGTGCTGGCCGGAGTAACCGACGAGCTCATCTACCTGACCGACAACCCTGACGCTGCAGACTACGGACCCCGGTTGGACGATCTGGCTGCGATCCCAGAGCAGATCGTGGAGTTCCTGGCCCGGCGGATCGAGCACGGGCTGCCCCAGCGAGAGCCGATGCTCGAGGTGCTGATCCGCCGGCACTACCGCGAGTTCGAGCTACACGACCTGTGCGAACGGAGCGCCGCAGGCAGACCCCTGGTGGCGGCCGACTATGTCGTGGACGAGCGTGCGACCCGACTGGTCACCACGATCGCCGAGGCGGCCGAGCTGGTTGCCGATTCTGAGTTTGTCGCCGCCATTAACGCCCAACTGCAGGACGCGCCAGCCGGCCACGCGGTGGTGGTCGACCTGTACCTTTCCTGGCCTGACGCCCCGGACTCGGTGACCGAGGTCTCAGCCGAGCTGCAACGGGTTCTCAGAGCGCTGCCCTTCCCCCAGAAGACTCGGCGCACCGTCGTGGCGGTTTGTCCTGGCCAGGGACGCCAGGTGTGGTACTTCACCTTCCGCCCGGGCCCCGAGGGGGTCGTGGAGGACGACCTGGTGCGAGGCGTCCACCCCATGGTCGGCCGCCGGCTCAACCTGTGGCGACTGCGCGACTTCAATGTCACCCGCCTGGACGCCCCTGAAGACGTCCTGCTCTACCACTGCATCGCCCCTGAGAACGCGGCCGACCAGCGGCTCGTCGCGCTCGCACAGATCCGCCAGATGGCGGTGGTGCGCGATGCTGACGGGCACGTGACATCGTTGCCCCACGCCGAGCGTGCGGTCGCCAGCTGCCTGCAGGCGATAAGGCGCGTTCGCGCCGCCCGGGGCGCGGCCGGCCTGCGGCTCGACATGAACCACGTGTTTCTGCACATCTGGCCAGCCATCGACGCGCCCCTGGATGAGCTCACCGCATTGCAGGCCACCATGGCGCCGCTGACCCGGGGCGCCGGGGTCGAGGAGGTACTCGTGCAGGGCCGGATCGGCACCCCCGACGGCCGAGTGCACTCGGCCGCCGTCCGGTTCTCTTACCAGCCAGGCGCTGGTGTGGTCACCGCAGTGACCGGCCCGCCCACCGAACGACTGCATCCACTGGACGACTACGCCCAGAAGGTGCTGCGCTCCCGCCGACGCGGCACGGTATACCCGTACGAGCTGGTGAGCCTGATCACCAGGGAGTACGGCAGCTTCGTCGAACACGACCTGGACGAGCACGGAGCCTTGGTGCCGGTTGAGCGTGCGCCGGGTGGCAACCGCGCCGCACTGGTGGTCGGGATAGCCCGGACCCTGACCGTGCGTCACCCCGAAGGCGTCACCCGAGTGGTTCTGTTGGGTGACCCCACCCGCTCGCTGGGTGCAGTGGCCGAAGCCGAGTGCGCCAGGATCATCGCTGCCCTCGATCTGGCAGAGCAGCTGGGCGTACCCGTGGAGTGGTTCGCGCTGTCGGCGGGTGCGCGGATCTCGATGGACTCCGGCACCGAGAACATGGACTGGGTGGCTCTGGCGCTACGGCGAATCGTGAACTTCACCCAGGGCGGCGGCGAGATCAACATCGTCGTGGCCGGAATCAATGTCGGAGCACAGCCCTACTGGAACGCCGAAGCCACGATGTTGATGCACACCAAGGGAATCCTGGTGATGACACCGGACAGTGCCATGGTGCTGACGGGCAAGTATTCGCTCGACTTTTCAGGCGGGGTCTCGGCCGAGGACAACTTCGGCATCGGCGGCTACGACCGCGTCATGGGCCCCAACGGCCAGGCGCAGTACTGGGCGCCCGATCTGGCCGGTGCCTGCGACGTGCTGCTCTCCCACTACGACCACAGCTACGTCGTGCCTGGGGAGGACAGACCCCGGCGGGCCGCCACCAGTGACCCGGTGGATCGCGACGTATGCGACTACCCCCACGAGGTACTTGACAACGACTTCCGCACCGTCGGTGACATCTTCTCCTCGGCGACCAACCCCGACCGCAAGAAGCCGTTCGACATACGCACGCTGATGCACGCGGTGGCCGACCAGGACCACAAGGTACTGGAGCGCTGGGTCGGCATGGCCGGAGCCGAGACGTCAGTGGTCTTCGATGCCCATCTCGGCGGCTGGCCGGTGTCATTGATCGGCATCGAGTCCCGGCCTCAGCCCCGACCCGGGTTCCCCCCAAGCGACGGGCCCGACACCTGGACGGCCGGAACACTGTTCCCGCGCTCGTCAAAGAAGACCGCCCGGGCGATCAACGCCGCCAGCGGAAACCGGCCGGTCGTCGTTCTGGCCAACCTGTCGGGCTTTGACGGTTCGCCGGACTCGATGCGCCATCTCCAGCTCGAGTACGGCGCCGAGATCGGCAGGGCGATCGTCAACTTCCAAGGACCGATCGTGTTCTGCGTTGTATCCCGCTATCACGGAGGCGCGTTCGTGGTGTTCTCCAAGGCACTCAATGTCGGGCTGACGGTGCTGGCGGTCGAGGGGTCCTTCGCGTCGGTCATCGGGGGAGCACCAGCGGCGGCTGTGGTCTTCGCCGGTGAGGTCGACAAACGCACAGCGTCCGACCCCAGGGTCGTCGATCTTGCAGATGCCATGGCGAGCGCGCAGGGCGCGCAGAAGGCGGCGTTGGTCGCAGATCTTGGACAGCTGCGCTCGGCGGTTCGCTCCCAGAAGCTCGGTGAGGTCGCGGCGGAGTTCGACGGCGTCCACAGCATTGACCGAGCTGTGCAGGTGGGCTCGGTCGATGCAGTGATCAGTGCACGCGACCTGCGTCCGGCACTTGTTGAGGCGCTCGAACGTGGTCTTGATCATGGGTGAGCAAGAAAGGCCATCTCGCATAAGTAACGAAATATCGGCTTCACACGGCAGTATGAGGGAGTGAACCAGACCCCGTCCGACCACGTCGACGGGAAAAGGGTCGAAGTAATCGAGCCGCGCAGCGCTCGGGTGCGGCGTCCCATAGACCTGTTCGCCCTACTTTTCGCCCTGCTGATGTTGTTTGGCGCTGTGGGCCTGGGAACCCTGGCCGTCGGCACTGCCAGCGGCCTGGAGCAGGATCTCGTCGGGGCCGGTGGCGCGTTGCCCAGAGTTCTACTGCAGCTCATCAGCCTGGCCGGTGGGATCGGGCTCCTGGTCCTGCTGGTGGTCAAAGGCGTCGACCTGGTAGTTCGCTCGCGCTCCTGGCAGCTTTTCGAGGCGGTGATCGCTGCCGGCGCCGGCGCACTGCTCGCACTGCTACTCCAGAGGCTGATTCTCGACGGTCACCTTGGCGATGTGCTCACTGCGTTGACCAAGACACTGCCCCACAACAGCCACACCGAGCCCATCGACGAGCTGATCGTGGCCATAGTTGCGTTCTTCACAGTGTCAGGGGTGGGTGGACGATCGATCCTGCGCAAGGCTGCTGTCCTTGTTGTTGGATCGGCAATCCTGTCGGGTTTCCTCTCGGGCCAGGTCACAGCGTTGGCTCTGGTCGCCAGCGCCACTTTGGGGTGGGCCGTCGGCTTGAGCGCCCACGTGGCGTTGGGCGTCGTGTCCAACCGTCCGCCAGGCACCCAGGTCGCCGACGCCCTCATCGCATGCGGGCTGGACATCACCCGGCTGGAGCTGTTCGACCCGGCACCCGGCACAGGGCGGTGCTACGTGGGCTCGGGTCCAGCGGGGCTACTGGACGTTCGAGTCTTGGACCGCGACACGTTCGGGGCGGCTGCAAGCCGGCGCCTCCTGCGCAGGTTGCGCTTGCGCGGGCCGTCCGCACGCGGTCCATCCCTGACCGTGCGCCGCGCGGTCGAGCACCATGCTTTGATGGCAATGGCTGTGGCAAGGGCTGGTGTCAGGGCGCCCGAGCTACTGGCCGCAGCGGAGGTAGGACCGTTTGCTGCGGTCTTGGCCTACCGTCCGGCTGAAGGCTCGACCCTGGCTCAGGTAGAGCCGGAAGCACTCAGCGACGCCGACCTGGCCGCGTTCTGGCAACTGCTCATCCTCCTGCAGCGGGCCCAGATCGCCCATCGGGGCCTGAGCCTGAACAACCTCCTGCTCGACCATCGTGGGGGCGCGGGGCTGAAAGGGACGGGGACCGGCGACATCGCGGCGGCGGATCTCTCGCTGCGTATCGACGTGGCGCAGCTGCTCACGTCATTGGCACTGCGCGTGGGCCCTGAGCGGGCAGTGGCCAGCGGCGTGTCGTCTCTAGGCAGCGAAGCCATGGTCAAAGCGCTGCCCCTGGTCCAGAGCGTCGCCCTGGGCACCTCGACCCGCACGGCCCTGCGCACTCACAAAGGCCTGTTGCGCCAAATCCGAGACCTCCTTCTCAAGCTGGCCCCCGAAGGGGAGCCGCCCGAGCCGATCGAGCTTCGGCGCGTGACCCCCCGGACGGTGGGCACCGTGGTCGGTGGTGGCATTGCGGCGTATCTAATCCTGACCCAGCTGGCCAACATGAACTCTGGCAAGGGGGGCGTGGGGCAGGTCCTGGCCAGCGCGCAGTGGGGTTGGGCTCTGGGCGTGCTCGGCTTCACCGCTTTGACCATCACGGGGGCCTCGCTGGTGATCACGGGGGCGGTAACCACCCGGCTGCGTTTCGTACGGACCTACCTGACCCAGCTCGCCGTAGCTTTCAGCGGACTGGTCGCACCGTCGGCCATCGGCAACATCGCACTCAACATGCGCTACCTACAGAAGGCAGGAGTGGAACCTGCGGTCGCCGGCGGCAGCCTCGGACTGGCCCAGCTCGCTCAGTTCTCCAGCTACTTCATCCTGCTCCTGCTCTCCAGCGTCCTGGCCGGCACTGGGTCACGGGCCTCTTTCACGCCACCGTTGCCAGCCGTCATCGGGCTGATCGTCCTGGTAGCACTGCTGCTCCTGGCCCTTGCCGTGCCCGCCGGCCGGCGCCAGGTCATCGGACGATTCCTGCCGGTGGTGCGCCGCGTCGTCCCCCGGGTCGTGGCCATCTTCCAGGACCCGCGCAAAGTCGTAACCCTGTTCGCCGGGGCCCTGCTGCTGGACATGTCATTCGTTGCCGCGCTGACGTGCGCGACCCGTGCCTTCGGCGCCCAGCCCTCGATCGCCCAGGTCGCGGTGGTCTACTTCGCCGGCGCCATCATCGGCTCCGCCGTTCCGACCCCCGGAGGCCTCGGCGGCGTCGAGGCGGCGCTGTCGGCCGGGCTCGTTGCGGTTAGCCTGCCTGCCGGGATCGCCGTCTCGTCGGTCCTGTTGTTCCGGTTGTGCACCTACTGGCTGCCCATCCCGTTCGGCTGGGCATCGCTGAACTACCTCCAACGGGTTTCCGCCATCTGAGAGCAGATCAGTGGCGAAGTGGCCGTAACCGCCCCCCGCCACAAGACCCGCCTGCCTACCTGTACTGCGCAGCAGACCCACCCGTAGGAGCAGGCCCCTGCGGTAGACCTACCCGAACGCCAGGTGCGTGTCGTCGCCAGACTGCTGGGGAACCGGTTGCGCACTGAGCGTGACGGGTTCCCCAGCAGTGGCGGGCACTTCAGGAGATATTGCCACCACGGCAGGATCGATGCGCATCACGAGGTACCCGGCGACGGCCCCGGCACCAAAGCCCGGAGCGAAGATCCGCGTGGGCTCCTTGATGACGCCGTCGCGAACCGCGTCGTGGATTGCCAGCGGGATGCTTGCCGATGACGCATTGCCGACCGTCTCGACGTTGAAGTAGAGACTGTCTTCGGTCAGCCCCGCCTGCATGGCCAGGTCGATCACCATGGTCTTGTTGGCCTGGTGAGGAATGATGAGGTCGATGCTCTCCAGTAGCGAACCCTTGACCCCGTCCGGGTCAGGAAGGACCTTGAGCTCGCCGATCATCTGCTCGAGGTAGCGGCCGGCCAGCTTCTTGACCTCCGGGCCGTACAAGGTGATGTTGTTGTCGAAGGCAGGGTTGGGCCAGATGATCGAGTTCACCTGGCTCGCCGGGCCGCTGGCGTAGGTCTGCATGAACTCGATGTCCGGTGCCTGCCCCGCCGGGGCAACCCCGATCACGAAGGCAGCCGCGCCGTCACCGAAGATCATCCGCGATGGCCGGACGTTACCGATCTTGTCGGAGAACTTCTCCACGCACACCACGAGCACAGGACGCTGAACCTCTTGCAGGATCCGCGTCGCATCGGAGAATCCGTAGGCCATCCCAGCGCACGCCGCGATGATGTCGCAGGACGCGTGAGTCTGGTAGATGCCCAGCTGGCCGGAGATCCAGGTCGCCACCGACGGAATGAGGCGGGTGCTCGTGCACGTGCACAGCAGCACCGCCCCGATCTCGTCAGGACCGCGGCCCGAGTGCGCCAGAGCAGCTTTGGCTGCTTCCAGCGCGATCTCCTCCAGGGTCTTGGAGGTGTAACGCCGTGACTCGATGCCGGTCTTCTGAAGGATCTCGTCAGCGGACATGGGCGACCAGTTGTAGGCAGAGTTGCGGATCAGGTCCTCATTGCTGCAGACCAGATCACCGTGAACCACGGCCAGCGCCTCGATCCGGGGCATCACCGAGAACTGGCTCCGCACGTTGACCGCCGTGAAGGGCCGCACAGGCTGCAGGGCCTCCGGGGCGCCCGATCCGGACGCGGGCAAGGCCCCGGACGCCAGGCGTCGCAGAAAGTGACGCACTTGCTGGTCTCGGGGGTACATGAGCACGACGTAGTCTTCGTCGCGCAGCTGGCCGACCGCGACCAGCTCCGCCTGGGAACGCTCCCACGGGTACTGGTTATGCAGCACCTTGGCCCAGCGGCTCAGTGCCTCGAGCTCGGGGACGTCCTGGGCGCTGTCGACGATGTCGGCGTAGTCGTATGTCGGGAAGTCGGGGTCATAGTTCGGCAGCCGGAAGGTCAGGTTCTTGGGATCGGACAGGGCCTCAGCCACGGTGGGCTTGATCGGTTGCAGATCGGTGGCGTCGTGTTTGCGGTGCCCGAACACGTCAAAGAGAGTCCCGAAGATACGGTCCTCCACCTCGGCGTTCCAGGTCGGCGCCAGCCCCTCGTAGGCACTCAGCACAGCGGCGACCTTGCGGTCGCCGTCCCGCCACGGGATCTCAACCGGCAAGAAGACATCGGCGCGGGTGCGCGGTACGTCAGCCCAGCGGGTAGGCCGCCTCTCATACAACGTCATCGCAAATCGGTTGATCCAGAAGAGGTTCAGCGCAACGTCGCGCATCAGATCGTAGCGGCTGCGATAAGCGCCCCCCTGCACGCTCTTCAAGATGTCCGTGCCCGATGGCGCCTTCACCTCGAAGTCACGTCTGATGACCGCGTCAAGCTGCTCGAGGGTGTTGATGACCGACAGGTCCAACTCGGGAATGAAGTTGGAGGGGAACACGATCCGGTCATGGCGGTTGACAACAAATGGCTGCATAGCCACATCCTTATTGGGTCTTCACTCTTGATGGGGCTGTTGCCCAGTTCCAGCTGTACCCGGACTGGGACGCCAGCAGTGTCCATGCTGCAGCAGCAGGCTCTCAAGAGTAGTCGCGCCAGCACTGGTGCGCGCGGTGGAAAAGTGACCTAGCCACAACGCAACTATGGGGACATACTTCACCCAACAGCCACGGATCGATCTGGGTGAACGACGTCAGGCAGCAATGTGCGTGACCGTGCCCTCGATGCGTGGCACGCGCTGAGCTCGGCGACTTGCCAGCGTTCTGCTGCATCGGCCTGGGAGGCGCCTTATGAAGACCATCAGCACGACTGTTCTCGAACAGCCCGCGGGATTGATCGGCGAGAAGCTCACCGGGCGAGTGGCTCTGGTCACCGGAGGA
>PMJN01000058.1 GCA_003157445.1 Micrococcales bacterium | reverse complement strand
CATGGTCCTCAGAGATGGCGAAGAGGTCAAAGTCCTTGTTGTTGCTCATGTTTATCCCCTTGTTCAGGCGTAGGTGTGGAAGCCGCGGCCGGTCTTGCGGCCTAGCAGGCCAGCGTCGACCATCCGGGCGAGCAGCGGCGGCGAAGCGTAGAGCGGCTCCTTGAACTCGTCATACAGCGACTCAGCTACCGCCTTGACGGTGTCAAGGCCGATCAAATCAGCGAGCGCGAGCGGCCCCTGCGGGTGTGCGGCTCCACGCACCAGCCCCTCGTCGATGTCCTGGGCCGTGGCGAACCCGGACTCGAGCATCCTGATCGCGGATAGCACGAACGGGATCAGCAACGCGTTGACCACAAAACCGGCACGGTCCCGGCAGTCGATGGCGTGTTTGCCCAGGGTTTTCTCCACGAAGGTGCGGGCGCGCTCGGTCGTCTCGTTCGCCGTCAGCAGGCTGGGGACGAGCTCTACGAGTGAGAGCACCGGCACCGGGTTGAAGAAGTGCACGCCGAGTACGTGGCTGGGCCGCGAGGTGGCCACTGCGAGCTTCATGATCGGTATCGATGAGGTGTTCGAGGCGAGCACCGCCGCAGGCGAGGTCACAATCTTGTCCAGCTGTCTGAACAGCGCGATCTTAGCGCCCTCATCCTCAAGGATCGCCTCGACCACCAGGTCGCGGTCGGCCATCTCCTGCAGGCCATAGACGACGCGGATCCGGTCGAGCACCTGCGCAGCGCTGTCGATCCTGCCACGTTCCTCGGCCCGTATCAGCGACTTCTCCAGCCGCGTCCGACCAACCTCTGCGGCGGTCTGGGTCGACTCGGCGACCACCACCTCCAGACCTGCCCGCGCGCAGACCTCGGCGATACCTGCGCCCATCAGGCCGCAACCCACCACACCAATCTTCTGCATCTCTTCTTCCTCTCAGCCCTGGACGCGGTGGGTCTTGCCGGCCCACTCCGGGTCCCGCAGGGCAAACTTTCGGATCTTCCCGGTCGACGTCTTGGGCAGCTCAAGAAGGAAGTCGACATTGCGGGGGGCCTTGTAGCGGGCGATCTTGACCCGTGCGTGGTCAATGAGCTCGTTCTCGGTGACCAAGGCGTCGTCCTTGAGCACCACGAACGCCTTCGGCCGCTCGCCCCACTTCTGGTCAGGCACTCCGATCACGGCCACCTCCAGTACCGCCGGGTGGCTCATCAACGCCTGTTCGACCTCAATGGTGGAAATGTTCTCCCCCCCTGAGATCACGACGTCCTTGGCGCGGTCACGCAGTTCGACGTACCCATCCGCGCACATGACCCCGAGGTCACCGGTGTGGAACCACCCACCCCGGAACGCCTCCTTGGTGCCCTCGGGATCGCGGTAGTAGCCAGCCATCACGTTGTTGCCGCGCAGCACGATCTCCCCCATGGTCAGGCTGTCGTCCGGTACGTCCTTCATGTTCTCGTCGACCACGCGCACGCGCTCGGCCTGAACCATGCCGACCCCCTGGCGTGCCTGGAGCGCGGCCCGCTCGGGCGGTTCCAACAAGGACCATTCCGACTGGGACTGGCACACCGAATAGGGCCCATAGCTCTCAGTGAGTCCGTAGACGTGCACGATCCGAAAGCCCATCTGCTCCATCTGAAGGATCGTCGTCGGGCTCGGAGGAGCCCCAGCGGTGGTGATAAGCAACGAGTAGTCGAGCTTGCCGGCCTGTGGCGCATTCATGATTGTGGTGACCACGGTCGGCGCACCGTTGAGGTGGGTGACCCGGTGTTCACGGATCAGGTCCCAGATCGTGTCCCCGCGAACCTCGCGCAGACACACGTGCGTGCCACCGATCCCGGTCACCGCCCATGGGGTGCACCACCCGTTGCAGTGGAACATGGGCAGCGTCCACAGATACACACTGTCCTGCTCGAAGCTGCTGTGAACGAACTCCCCGAAGCAGTTCAGGTAGGCGCCACGGTGGGTATAGACCACACCCTTAGGTCGCCCTGTCGTGCCCGAGGTGTAGTTGATCGAGATCGGGGCCAACTCGTCTTTGACTGCCCAATCCAGAAGTTCGTCAGACCCGCCAAGGGTGAACTCGCGGTAGCCGAGCAACCGCGAACCGATCGACGCGGCGGCCCGCGGGTCCGAAGTCTCCCCCGCCTCAAGGTCCTCGAACACGACGACCTCGGTGACCGTGGGCACGTTCTGGACGGCTGCGGCCACCGAGGACAGGAAAGCGGAGTCGGCCACCAGCACCTTGGCACCGGAATGCTTAAGGATGTACTCGATCTCCTCCCCTGAGAGCCGGGTGTTCACCGCCACCAGCACGGCGCCCGCCAGCGGGGCCGCGAAGTGCGCCACGAGCATCTCGGGCAGATTCGGCATCAAGTACGCAACCCGGTCGCCGGGCCCGATCCCAGCGGCCCGCAACGCATGTGCCACCCGGGTGGCCTCTTCGGCGAGCTCTCGGTAGGTCATCTGTCGCCCCCCGTAGACCACGGCCGTCTTGTCGGCGAACACCCTGGCCGATCTTTCCAGGAACGACAACGGGGTCAACGCGGTGGTCGAGAC
Organism: Micrococcales bacterium; assembly: GCA_003157445.1. Lineage (GTDB taxonomy): Bacteria > Actinomycetota > Actinomycetes > Actinomycetales > Dermatophilaceae > UBA4719. Next base: position 19,455 of record PMJN01000058.1, on the reverse strand, counting down.
CAGGGTCATGGATGTCCTTCACTGCGACAGGGGAGGTGTTGGTACTGAATATTGTCGATATGGTACTCAGTACCATAGCTTTGGCAAAGTCGAAGTGCGAAGGGATTGCAGATGGCCACACAATCGGTCAAGGCACGGCTCACCACTGCCGCGTTCGCGTTGTTCGACGAGCGTGGGTACGAGCATTCGACCGTGGACGACATCGCGGAGCGAGCAGGGGTCGGGCGCACGACGTTCTTCCGGGCCTTCCCCTCAAAGGATGACGTGATCTTGCCCGACCATGAAGTCGTCCTGAGTGCGGTCAAGGCACGGCTCGCGGCGTCCACGCAGGAGACCGCCCTTGTCGCTGTCTCGGAGGCGGCAAGACTGGTGCTCTTGCACTACCTGCAGGAAGGCGACGTTGCGCGAAGCAGGTACAAGCTGACGTCCAGCATCCCCGCGCTGCGGCACCGCGAAGTGACCAGCATGCAACAGTACCAACGCGTCTTCCGCGAGTTCATCCATGGCTGGATGGGTGGTGGCTCAGAAACCGGACTCAAGGCCGAGCTGATGGCGACGTCAGTAGTGACGGCGCACAACTACGTCCTGCGTAGATGGCTGCGTGGCCTCACCGAGCGTCCGGAGGCAGAGTTCGACGCGGCGATGACGTCGGTGCTCGAGTTGTTCGCTGACATCAATCCGAACCGTTCCGCCGAAGACGAAGCCTCGCTGGTCATTTTCAGGACTACCCGCCAGCTCGGCTCAGTGATCCCGGCTCTACGAAAGATCATCGGATAGCTCGAGAATGGCTGGCGGGCGCAGGGACCATGGGCGGAACAGATGTGGCATCCGTGCCCCCCATCGCAATCATTATCAGGTGTCGGGGGGAGATCGGCTCGGGCTTGTTCCTCAGTTCCGGATACACCATCCAGCAGGCTGGCCCCTGGGCGCAGTGCTGGCCTGCCTGGTTGGTGCGTACCTGGTGTACCCGGTCATGGCCTGCCTGGGCGAACTCGCACTCGCCTACACCGTGGCAGGCGCTTTCCACATCAATGCGGCCCGTTCCATCGGCCCGGCCACCGGATTCACTACCGCCTGGCTTTACTGGTTGTGCTGGGCCGTGGCGCTGGGCTCAGAGTTCACAGCCAGCGGCCTTCTCATGCAACGCTGGTTTCCCGGGGTCGCAGTGTCGATCTGGTGCCTGTTGTTCGCCGCGATCACCTTCGCCTTCAACGCGTTCTCCACCCGATTGTTCGGGCAGACCGAGTTTTGGCTCTCGCTGGTGAAGGTCTCCGCCATCGTGGCACTGATCATTCTTGGAGGTGCCGCACTGCTCAGGCTCCATCCCCTCAAGGCCAGCGCCGACCCGCCGCTGCGTTGAGTAACTTCGTCACCGACAACGGGCTGTTCCCCCATGGATTCGGCGGAGTGCTGGTTACCACGCTGGCGGTGTTCTACGCCTTCTCGGGCTCGGAACTGATCGGCGTCGCTGCCCGGTAAGACCAAAGACCCAGAACATGCGATCCCCAAGGCCCTGCGCGCCACGGTGCTCCGACTGCTCATCTTCTTCGTCGGTGCCATCACAGTGATCGCGCCAACCGTCCCCTATAAGACGGCGGGTCTAAATGAGAGCCCCTTCGTCACGGTCTTCAGTAGCATCGGCATTCCTTACACAGCAGAGGTGATGAACTTTGTCATCATCACGGCTTTGCTCTCGGCCGGGAACAGTGGCTTGTACGCCTGTGCCAGGATGATCTTCTCGCTGGCCGACGAGGGCCAGGATCCCGCGGTGTTCCGTCGGGACCCGCCGAGGCATTCCGCTGTTCGGCATTCCGCTGTTCGCGCTGAGCTTCAGCATGATCGGTGGCCTCGCCTCACTGCCGTGCAGCGTTGCGGCTCCGGAATCGGTATACCTGGTGCTGGTCTCCATCGCCGGCTTCGCCGTCGTCGGAGTCTGGATGTCTATTTCTGCCTCTCACTTCTTCCATCGTCGAGCGTTTGTGCGCAACGGTGGGCACTTCGCTGCGCTGGCCTATCGGGCACCGTTCTACCCGGTCCTGCCGATGCTGGCCTGGGGTTGTGCCTGGTGTCCGTCATCGGACTGGCGTTTGACCCCAACCAAGTGGCGGCCCTGTATTTCGGCATCCCGTTCGTTGTTCTCTGCTACCTCGACTCCTATCTGCGGCACGGCACCTCCCACACCGTCAGCGCGCCTCAGACAGATGTTTTGACTCCATCAAATGACTCCTGCACGGCAGAATGAACCGGTGAGCATCTTGTCGCCGAACTCAAACCATCCTGACCGCAGTCTGGCCAAAGCCGTCGCCGCCGGCGTCGTACCGATCGACGGAGGGCTTTCCAACGAGCTCGAACGGGCTGGCTTCGACCTCTCGGGCGAGCTGTGGTCGGCCGATGTGTTGCGTGAGGATCCAGAGGCGATCATGGCCGTACACTCCGGATACTTCCGGGCAGGAGCCCGCGTCGCTATCACGGCGAGCTACCAGGCATCGTTCGAAGGATTCGCCAGGCATGGCATCGACGCACAGGAGGCTGCAACCCTGATGCGCCGCTCAGTAACCCTGGCCCGCGAGTCAGTGCAACTCTGCGGGCTCGACGGGCAGGCATGGGTCGCGGCGTCGATCGGCCCTTACGGAGCCACGCTCAACGGAGGCGAGGAGTACACGGGCGCGTACGCAGCACCGAACTGGACCGGCCGTAGCCAGGGCGGGCTGAGCATCGGGGAGCTGCGCTCGTTCCACCGGCGCCGGATAGAGACACTGCTGGAGGCCTCGCCCGATCTGCTCGCGATCGAGACGATCCCCGCCGCGGCCGAGGCCGAGGCACTGCTGCTTGAGGTGGCTGAAATCGGCGTGCCCGTTTGGCTGTCGCTGACCACAGCTACCGACCAAGACGGATCCGTGCGCACGCGCCTCGGAGAGAATGCGGCCGAGATCTTTGCGATGGCCGCCGAGGTGGAGGCCGTGCTGGCCGTCGGTATCAACTGCACCGATCCGGCCGGGGTGACGACCGCGGTGAGGGTCGCCGCGCAGGCCTCGGGCAAGCCGGTCGTCGCCTACCCGAACTCCGGAGAGACCTGGAGCGCGTCCGAGCGCCGTTGGCACGGCTCACCCAGGTTCTCTGCTGACCAGGTCACAGAGTGGGTCACGTCCGGGGCGCGGCTGATCGGCGGCTGCTGCAGGGTCGGACGTGACGAGATCACGCAGGTCGTCGCTGCCCTCGCTGCGATCTCGAAGTGATCGCTGCGCAAATCACTCCAGACACAGGTAAGTCTCGTGGTGGCGAGCCCGGGCTGACCGGCGGGCAAGATGGGTCGCCAGGGAACCGGGAGGTCCCCTTTGGCCAGAGACGTTGACCGCGAGGCAATGAGCGCCCGCACGGCAGGGCATACAGCCGGGGTCAAGAAGCGCATTGACCCATTACGGATAGGCACGAAACAGCCCCATCGCCTGGCGCAGGCATAGCCGGGACGAGGCCGGAGCCGTACGCTGGTATTGGAACCATGGGGGGGTGATCTTCGGTGACCTTGGCTGGGCGGATGTTCGATTTAGTGGTTGCTGCGAACCGCCTCCCCGTTGACCGTGTCGGTCAAGGCGGGATCGGCTGGCGGCGCAGTCCGGGCGGTCTGGTCACAGCCATGGAGCCCGTCATGGCCGGCCGTGACGGCGTATGGGTGGGATGGGCCGGCGAGTCCGGCCCGGCCCCCGAGCCGTTCACAGAAAATGGGCTACACCTTCACCCGGTGAGTCTGTCGCCCGTCGAGATGCGGGAGTACTACGAGGGTTTCAGCAACGGCACACTCTGGCCGATCTACCACGACGTGATGATCCCAGCCTCCTTCCACCGCGGCTGGTGGAACACTTACCGAACGGTCAACCATCGCTTCGCCCAGGCCATCGTCGAGGTGGCAGCGCCCGGTGCCACGGTCTGGGTCCACGACTATCATCTCCAACTTGTCCCCGGCATGGTCCGGGCGCTGCGACCCGATGTGCGCATCGGTTGGTTCAACCACATCCCGTTCCCTCCGGTCGAGCTCTTCGCCCAACTGCCCTGGCGCAGGTCACTGGTGGAGGGGGTACTGGGCGCGGACTTCTTGGGCTTTCAGCGCACCGCCGACGCAGAGAACTTCCTGCGCGTCTGCCGTCGCCTTCTGGCTATGAAGACCGACAGTGACACAGTCACCTTCACCTCGCCTGGCGAGCACCCCACCGTGCGGACGGTGCGAGCCAGCGCAATTCCGATCTCAGTGGACTTCAAGGGTCTGGATGCACTGGCGCGCACCCCTCAGGTCATCGCGCGCGCCGCGCAGATCCGTGCCTGTCTCGGCAACCCCGAGACCCTCATGCTGGGGGTCGACCGGCTCGACTACACCAAGGGAATCCGGCACCGGCTGAAGGCCTACCAGGAACTGCTGCAGGACAAGGTGATTACCTCACCCCAGGTGACGCTCATGCAGGTGGCTTTGCCGAGTCGCGAGAATATCGACGCATACCGCCAGCTGGGCCAGGAGGTCGATGGCACGGTGAGACGGATTAACGGTAAGTACTCGGCTCTCGATTCGGCCGCAGTTCAGTACCTGCACCAGTCCTATCCGCGCCCGGAGATGGCTGCGATGTTCCTGGCTGCTGACGTCATGCTGGTGACGCCGTTGCGTGACGGGATGAACCTGGTCGCCAAGGAGTACGTCACGTGCCGCCACGACCTCGGCGGCGCCCTGGTGCTGTCGGAGTTCGCCGGCGCCTGGCACGAGATGCACGAGGCCTTCATCTGCAACCCTCACGACATCGAAGGACTCAAGCAGACGATCATGGGCGCGATCACCGCCGCCGAGGACGAACGACGGCGGCGGATGAAGGCGCTGCGCAAGCGCGTCGCCGACCACGACGTGCAATGGTGGGCCTCTCTGTTCTTCGAGTCGCTGGCTTCGGCGCCGCTCAAGCCGCATCGGCCGACCCACGCCAGTGACCGGCAACAGCGAGGTGTCGAACGCGCCAACAGTGCCGATCAGGGGGCCTCAGAGTCGGCATCGGAGCGGTCGAGCCACTGACGCAGGCAATCCAGAACCTATGTAGCGCGATCGCCGCCTTGACTTCAGTGCCGCAGGCGACCGGCAGGGCTGAAGCGCCTGGAGCGCATAGCTGAGCGTCACTTCATCCTGACGGCAGGGCGTTCCCCGTGCCCCACCAGCAAGGGTCCACCCAAGCCGGGTCGCGCGACCTGTCCTGAGCGCTCGTGCGGGTGACTGCTGGACGGCCTATCGCGACCTGAGCAGGGCGGGTTCACCATTCGGCCGCAATGAGCCGCCCTTCGACGGCCCGGCACGAAATGCTCATCCACCTGGACCCTTAGCGGTCCTTCACCTCCTCCGTTCAGGTATATGACGTTGCCTGTTCGGCCCCCTGCGCGCCGATCCCGCTGACAGCGGAGTGCATCCAGTGCCACTTTCGTTATAGCGGCCCAGAGTTGGGCAAGCGGGGTTGATCAGCGAGCCCCGCTCTGGAACAGCCGCAGGGGCCGATCCCCCGACGTTCAGCTCCCCTTTACGGGTTGCCGACATCAGCTGGAAGGACATCGCGTGATCGGAAAAGGGCAGGTCTGCCATGCGGGCTTCGTCTGTGCGCTTCCCATAGTTGTGTTGCTGATGCCTCAAACTGCCTATGCAACCCCCAGTCCAGCAGGTCCTGCCAAGGCGATTGCCGCAGCGGCCGCCGGAACCCGGAACGTGTCGTACAACGGCGTGCGGGTCAGTGTGCCGACGGCCTGGCCGGTGGTCGACCTGAGATCACACCCCAGCGCCTGCGTCCGTCTTGACCGCAGCGCCGTCTATCTCGGGTCGCCCGGCGCACAGTCGAACTGCCCGGCGCACGCCGTCGGCCGGGCCGACACCATCTGGCTGAAGCCGGCCGCGGCCGCCCAGCTGGACCAGCTGAGCACCCCGTCCCCCCAGGTTACGACGGTCGGCACGCTGGCCGCTCGAGTCGGTGTCAACCCGGTCAGCCATGACAAGCAGGCACTGTTCGCTACTGCGGGCGTGGCACTAGACGCCACGTGGGCAGCGAACAGCTCGTCGATCGACCGGGTTCTAGCTTCCGCAGTAACATCAACGGGCTCGTCCACCCCGGCCCCGTCGTCCTCTTCGGCGACGCCAACAAAGCCCAGTGGCACCGCGACCAATGCCGCGCCCGCGGCAACGGCGCAGCCAGCCGCCGCCACCGCACAGACACCGGCCCTCGTCGCCGAGTCAGCCTTCACCGGCATGGCCTTCGACACGTGCGCGGCCCCCTCGACATCGACCATGAGCTCTTGGATCTCCTCCCCCTATCGGAGTGCAGGGATCTACATCGGCGGGTCGATGAGGGCGTGTGGCGACGGCAACCTCTCAGCTGCTTGGGTCACCTCGGTGCACTCGATGGGTTGGGCACTGCTGCCGATCTACGTCGGACCCCAAGCCCCTTGCGTGAACCAGGCCGGCCTGGCCACCATCTCCTCCTCATCAGCCTGGACGCAGGGCATCGCCAACGCCAGTGACGCCGTCACCCACGCCCAGCGCTTCGGCATGGGTGCGGGTACGCCGATCTACTACGACATGGAGGCGTACAACAGCTCCGCAACCGGATGCTCACAGACGGTCATGACCTTCGTCTCGGCGTGGACCAGCGAGCTGCACGCACTGGGGTACAAGTCGGGCACCTACGGCAGCTCCGCGTCGCTGATGGTGGACATGTCACGGGCGCTGGGCACGGCGGGATTCGCCGCACCGGACGATGTCTGGTTCGCGCACTGGAACCAACTGCAGACCACCTCGGAGCAGGCCGGGTACTCGGGCTTTCCGGATGGAGACTGGAGCCTTCATCAGCGGGTGCACCAGTACTCCGGCAGTGTCACTCAAAGCTGGGGCGGCGCGGCGGTGAACATCGACGCCAACTGGGTTGACGGGGCCGTGGCAGGCACCGCCGTGCCGATGAACTACGGCACCAATGTCACCGGACCTGGCGGCAGCGGTTTCGTATTCACCGGCGCCATGAGCTACTGGCGGTCCGCAGCCCCGTCCGGCCTAAAGGGCGTCGCGTACTGGACTCACTTCAGCGGAGCGACTGAGGGCAACGGCGCCACGTGGTCACCACAGCTCGCCCCTGGCCGGTACAACGTCCAGGCCTACATCCCGGCAAGCTCGACAGCCAGTGCCCGCTACAGCATCAAGGACGCCGCGGGAAGTACGGTCGTAGTGCTCAGCCAGGCGAGCACAGGGTACCGCAGCCTGGGCACCTTCACGGCCAGCTCGGGCGGGTCCATCTCGGTCCACCTCTGCGACGTCGGCTCCAGCAGTTCCAACCCTCAGATCTGGGCGGACGCGATGGCGTTCCGGCAGGTCGCTACAGCGCCCGGCTCCCCCGGATCAGTCCATGCGATCGCCGGCAATAGGCAGGCTGTTGTCAGCTGGACTGCGGCAGCCGACAACAGCAGCTCACTGACCGGTTACACGGTGACAGCCAGTCCCGGCGAGGCCACGGACCATGTCAGCGGGACGAGCACAACCGGCACCGTCACCGGCCTTACGAACGGCATGAGCTACACATTCACAGTGACCGCCACCAGTGCGGCCGGTACCTCGCCGCCCTCGGCAGCCAGCGGCTCGGTGACTCCGATGACGGTTCCTGGGGCCCCTACCGGTGTGAGCGCCACACCAGGCAATGCTGCAGCAGTGGTGTCCTGGACCGCGCCGACCAGCAACGGTGGCTCTGCGATCACCGAGTACACCGCGACCGCATCCCCGGGTGGGCGCACGGCGAGCAGCACCGGGGCCACGACCGCCACTGTTTCCGGCCTGGCTAACAACACGATCTATACGTTTAGGGTCACTGCGAGCAACCAAGCCGGCACATCAGTGGGCTCATCTCCCAGCCTGGCCGTCACTCCCAGGAAGGTCGGTTTCACGGGTTCCGCGCCGACCCGAGTGCTGGATACCCGCCTTGGGATCGGCGCCGCAAAGGCCAAGCTCGGTGCTGGGGCGAGCTTGACCCTGACCATCCACGGCCTGCCCGCCGGGACCACCGCGGTCGCACTCAACGTCACAGCGACCAACCCCAGCTCAGCCGGCAACCTGACCGCCTACCCCGGCGGCGGGACCCTGCCCGGCACGTCCAACCTCAACTACGTGGCAGGCCAGACCATCCCCAACATGGTCATTGTCCCGCTCGGTCCGGGAAACACTGTCACCTTCTACAACTCAGCGGGCACCATCGACGTGATCGCCGACGTCTTGGGGACCTTCGCGCCAGGTAGCGGCGCGGGGTTCACAGGCATGACCCCAACCCGGGTACTGGACACCCGCCTTGGGATCGGCGCCGCAAAGGCCAAGCTCGGTGCTGGGGCGAAGTTGACCCTGACCATCCACGGCCTGCCCGCCGGGACCACCGCGGTCGCACTCAACGTCACAGCGACCAACCCCAGCTCAGCCGGCAACCTGACCGCCTACCCCGGCGGCGGGACCCTGCCCGGCACGTCCAACCTCAACTACATGGCAGGCCAGACCATCCCCAACATGGTCATTGTCCCGCTCGGTCCGGGAAACACTGTCACCTTCTACAACTCAGCGGGCACCGTCAACGTGATCGCCGACGTCTTGGGCAACTACAACTGAACCTGACAACGTCCACCACGGTGAGCTGACGGAGCGCCTCGAGGCCCAGCAGGTGCTCATAAGGAACCAGGTCGCTGGACTGCGTGGCAGCTTCCAGCTAAGAGGGAGGCGAGGTGCTCCACGTCAACGACGGAGCGCGGGAGCCGCCTACACAACGGGCACGGAGGCGGGGCCACCACGATCGAGACAACTCAAGAGGCACCCCGGCGTGACACCGCCGGCTCCCCCGCCACTGCGACCATGTCCCTAGGCGGCGACGCTCATCCTGAAAGGAGGTGAGCGTGCACGGGTACCTGATAGGTGTCAGTGTGCTGCCGAGGTAAACAAGCAGATGACCCAGTCCGCGCCCCGCTGTGCCGGGTTCGAGCAAGGACTGCGGTTATGAGGCGGCGGAATCGGTAGCACCCGCGCTCCCCTCGCGTGACATGGAGGCATTGCACGCGCCGGCCCCGCTCCCCAGCTCTGTTCAGACAAAGGAATGTCGAAGCCATATAGCCTGCGGAGGTGACTGACAATGAGATGCGCCGCGCCCTAGCTCGAGCCAACGACGGAAAGGGGCTGGACGAGGCCGAGGCACGGGTCCTTCTGGGAGCTCGTGGCGCGGATCTTGAACGGTTGTTCGAGTCCTCCACACGGACCCGCGATGCAGCCATGGTCCAAGCAGGACGACCTGGAGTGGTGACCTACTCGCGAAAGGTCTTCATCCCGCTGACCCGTCTGTGCCGGGATCGCTGCCACTACTGCACGTTCGCGACGGTTCCGCAGCGTCTGCCTGCGCCTTTCCTCTCGCCTGACGAGGTTCTGGACATCGCTCGTGCCGGCGCAGCCCAGGGCTGCAAGGAGGCCCTCTTCACTCTCGGTGACCGCCCCGAAGATCGCTGGCCACAGGCGCGCGAATGGCTCGATGCCCATGGGTATGACGACACGTTGGCCTACGTACGGGCGATGTCGATCCGGGTCCTGGAGGAGACCGGTCTGTTGCCGCATCTCAACCCCGGGGTCATGTCTTGGTCAGATCTCCAGCGCCTCAAGCCGGTTGCCCCGTCGATGGGCATGATGCTTGAGACGACGTCACGGCGGCTCTTCGAGGAGCCGGGGCAGGCGCACTTCGGTTCTCCCGACAAGGATCCGGCCGTTCGGCTACGGGTGCTCGAGGACGCGGGTCGGGTGGGGATCCCGTTCACCACAGGCATCCTGGTCGGCATCGGTGAGAGCGTGCAGGAAAGGCTTGAGACAATTCTGGCAATTCGACGAGTCGCACGCGAGTACGGTTCCATCCAGGAGTGCATCGTCCAGAACTTCCGGTCCAAAGACGACACGTCGATGCGCGGGACCCCGGATTTGGGCGAGGAGGAGTATCTGGCCACGATTGCCGTGACCAGGCTCCTGCTCGGGCCCTCGGTCAGCGTGCAGGCGCCGCCGAACCTGTCCGAACCAGACCAGATCCCACGACTTCTCGCAGCCGGCGTCGACGACTGGGGCGGGGTGTCACCGGTCACCCCTGACCACGTCAACCCCGAACGACCCTGGCCAGAGATCAGCGACCTGTGTGCCTGGACCGACAAGTGCGGGCTGAGACTGGCCGAACGGCTCACGACCGGGGCGCGATACGTGTTGGGCGCGCTGCAGCGAGACGAGCCCTGGATCGATCCCCGGCTGCATCCACACGTGCGGGCACTAGCTGACCCAAGGACCGGCCTGGCCAACAAAGGCGCGCGACCGCAGGGCCTGCCATGGCAGGAGCCCGACGACGGTATGCAGGCGACTGGGACCGGAACTGGCCGGGTAGACCTGCATCGGGGAGTCGACCGGGAGGGCCGCAGCGCCGATCGTCGCAGTGACTTCGACGAGGTCTATGGCAGCTGGGCGGAGGTGGCGAACCGCGTCCCTGACTCACGCGCGGTGGTGCCACGCCTCGACGGAGACGTCAGGGCGGCCCTGGTTCGTGCCCAGGACGAGCCGGCCTGCCTGACTGACGACGACTATCTGGCGCTACTGACCTGCGACGGCGCCGACCTCGACGCTGTCGCCTCACTGGCCGATGAAGTGCGTCGCGAAGTCGTCGGTGATGACGTCACCTACGTTGTCAACCGCAACATCAACTTCACCAACATCTGTTACGTCGGCTGCCGGTTCTGCGCGTTCGCCCAGCGCAGGACGGACGCGGACGCCTTCACCTTGTCGCTGGAGCAGGTCGGCCAGCGAGCCGCCGAGGCCCAGGCCCTCGGCGCCACGGAGGTCTGCCTGCAAGGTGGCATCGACCCGTCGCTGGGGCGGACGGCATACGCGGACATCGTCCGGTCGGTGAAGGCGGCCGCGCCTGGCATCCATGTGCATGCCTTCTCTCCGATGGAGATCGCGACCGCCTCGGCCAAGTCCGGCATCACTGTCCGTGCCTGGCTCGAGGAGCTCAAAGAAGCGGGACTCGACTCAATCCCGGGAACCGCTGCCGAAATCCTCGACGACGAGATCCGGTGGGTTCTCACCAAAGGCAAACTGCCAGCGGCGCAATGGATCGAGATCGTCGCGACGGCCCATGAACTGGGCATTTCATCGAGCAGCACGATGATGTACGGCCACGTTGACCACCCGCGGCACTGGGTCGCCCACCTACGCACGCTCGCGGTGTTGCAGGACCGAACCGGTGGCTTTACCGAGTTCGTCCCGTTGCCGTTCATCCACACCAACGCTCCGGTGTACCTGGCCGGACTCGCCCGCCCAGGACCGACGATGAGGGACAACCGCGCCGTGCACGCCGTGGCACGGCTGATGCTGCACGGGCGCATCCAGAACGTGCAGACCTCGTGGGTCAAGCTCGGCATCGCCGGCACCCAGGTGATGCTGCAGGGAGGTGCCAACGACGTCGGCGGCACCCTGATGGAGGAGACGATCAGCCGAATGGCCGGCTCCGAGCACGGTTCCGCCAAGACCGTAGCCGAACTCACTGAGATCGCAGCAGGCATCGGTCGTCCGGTGCGCGAACGCACGACGACCTATGACGTCCCGCACATCGATGACGGAGATTCGCTGACCAGCGCCGGCCCGCATTGATCGAGTGACGTTGTAGCCCATCTTGCAAAGTTGCTCGATCGCGCAAGGTTTGGCTCGGTTACGGCAAAGCCGGGTGACCGCCGCCGGTGCGTCACATATTCAGCCGTATAAGTGACAGGAGGCGACGATGTTCGTCGGCTACATGCGTGTCTCGAAAGCAGACGGTTCCCAGACCACCGATCCGCAACGAGATGGGCTCGTCGAGGCCGGCGTCGACGGAGGTACGATCCACGCCATGCGTGAGTCCTTCCGGCCCCGACGGCGCCTGTCGCTTCGGCACAGCACCGTCACTGACCGCTGTGGACGCTGACCCGCTGGCCCCGACCACCACGCCGTCCGCCGCCGTGCGGATCCGGTTCGCTCCGACGCCACCACTCCTCGCGGGCCGACGTCGAGCTCCCACAGCCGTTCCCGCGTCACGAAACCGCCCGCGGCCACCCGCGCAATCACCCGAAAGAGTCGTGCCATGACCCTCACCAGCGAATCCACCACCGCGACGCTCGCAGCGAAGCTTGACGCCCTGCTCGCCGCAGCCGTAGCTGCGGGCGACGTGCCCGGTGTCACCCTTGCCGTCGCCACCGCCGATGAGGTCGTCTACTCCGGTGCGGCCGGGAGACGCCGCTGCGACGACCCAACTCCCATCACGCCCGACACTCTCGTCTGGTTGCTGTCGCAGACCAAGGTGCTCACCGTCGTTGTCGCCCTGCAGTTCGTCGAGGCGGGACTGATCGGGCTCGACGACCCGGTGGACACGCTCCTGCCCGAGCTCGCATCGGTCCCGGTGCTCGACGGCTTCGAGCCAGACGGCACCCCGCGCACCCGTCCGGCGACCACGCGGGTGACGCTGCGCCACCTGCTCAACCACACAGCCGGCGGCGGCTATCCCTTCTTCAACGCCGACGTACGCGACGCCCAGGCCGCGCTCAACATCCCGCCGATCCTGGCCTCCCTCCGCGAGACGCTGTTCCGCACGCCCCTGCTGCATGAGCCCGGGACGGCCTTCGAGTACGGCACCAACATCGACCTGCTCGGGCTGGTGCTGGAGAAGGTCGGAGGCGCCGACCTGGAGACCCTCGTGCGCACGCGTGTCATCGACCCGCTGGGCCTGCAGGACACCACGGCGGCACCATCGGCCGAGCAGCGCACACGGGTGGCTAGCGCGCACTCCCGCGGCAAGGACGGCTCCTTCACCCCGATCCCGCTGGAGTCGGCCTCGGACCCGGAGTTCTACGCGGGCGGCCAATATCTGTACGGCACCGTCGTCGACTACGCCCGACTGCTCCAGGCGCTGTTGCGCGGCGGCGAGCTGGACGGCATCCGGATCCTGTCGGCCGAGCATGCCCGCGCGGGCTTCGAGTCGCAGATCGGCGACCTGAAGTGGCACGCGATCACCACGGCCCACCCCGCGACGACGAACGACGTGGACCTGCTGCACGGCGGTGACGGCTCCTGGGGCTGGTTCGGAGTCATCAACACCGAGCCCACGCCGGGTCGCAGCGCCGGCAGCTCGTTCTGGGCCGGGCTGGCGAACAGCTACTGGTGGGTCGACCCGAGCCGTGGCGTCGTTGGCGCCCTGGCCACGCAGATCCTGCCGTTCGCCGACCCGCGCGTGCTCGCCCTCACCGAGCAGGTCGAGAAGGCCGTCGGGGAGTGGCTCGCCGCGCGCTGAGCTGCGGCCCGGCGCCGGCCTGCGAGACCTCAGGGCAGGGTCCGGCGGAGGTTATGACCCAAGGAATTCGATCGAGGCCGATGCTGCGTGCTCGCTGGGCCGCGGAACGGGTATCGGCACCGTGCCTGCGGTGTGAGCCAGTTCCCAGCGGGTGCGAGCACGGGCCCCAAGGTGATGTTTGCACAACGGTATGAGAGGGCGGGACCCAGCTCTATGCCTGGCGATTCCACTGCACCTGGTGTCGACGTACCTGCCGGTTCCCGACCCGAACGAGCCCGTTGCCTGAAACCGCCGGGTGTCGCGCGCTCACGCCTGCGGTCATCGGTGGCCTCCTCATCGCACACCCTGACGATGACGAGGACACCCTGCTGGATCGCGCCGACCAGGCCGTCTACGCGGCCGAGCGCGATTGGCGCGGCGAGGTGCACGTCATCGCCTGACCAGCCGCCCGCATCGACGGGCGACGGCGACGCCGAGCGCGACGACCAGCAGCGCCACGGCCGCGGCACGGAGCGATTTCAGGAGCATTCCAGCCTCGGTGAGCGACTCGATGGTTCGGATCACTCCCGACAGGGAGCGCCCCAACCGGTCGAGAGCGACCACGACCACCGTGTCCCCGTCGCGGATGTAGCAGAGCAGGGCGACCAATCCAGGCTGGTCCTCTCGAGCCCCGAGAGGTAGTCGCTGAAGATCTGCTCGCACCCCGCCGCGTTGAGCGCATCGAGCTGCTGATCGAGCAACTCATGATCAGTGCTCACGCGCGTAGCCGACAACTTTCCACACCCCTGACCTGTCTAAGAAATCGGCCGGTCGACGCGACCGGGTACGCCCACTTTCGTACCGACTTCTGAGACACCAGGGCCCGCAGCGACGCCGGACGTGTGTCAATGTCCGAGGTCGGGTGCACGAATGTCCGTACTCCTGCACATATCCTGGCTCCCTCGATGCCAGGACGCGGGCCTCTCGATAGACGCCGTCATCACCAGACGGAAACCGTCGAAGCGCGAGTTCATGGGTGACTGACGTTCGCACGACCTCTGTGAGGGCATGAGTGCCTCCGACGCTGCCCGCCACCCAGGCAAGGACCGCTTCGGACGGCTCTGCCCAGGTCACGACCCCGGTATGGGCACTCACGCCCCGACGAATTTTCCAACGGTGCCGTAACCGGAACGGCAACCGGTGATCCGCTGCCCGAGGTTGCCGCACGAAGGCTCTTCCCAAGCGAATCGGTGACCGGTCACGGATCGACCGCTACGGAACGACGAAAACAGGTTCGTTCCAGGTCTGGCCAGCCTCCTGCCGTGCCCGTAGGCAGTTCGTCGCGGCCGCTCCCCTGGTGGCCAGATACCGTGTGGTCATGTCAGAGGTATCGCTCAAGATCGGTGAGGTGGCCCGGAGGACCGGGTTATCCGTGCGGACGCTGCGCCATTACGACGAGCTCGAACTCCTCGTGCCGAGCAAACGGACTTACGGTGCACACCGCCTCTACTCGTCCAACGATTTCCTCAGACTCTTGGCCCTCCAACACCTAAAGTCGCTCGGGCTGAGCCTCGCCGAGGTCAAGGCAGCCCTCGATGACCCTGGGTTCGACGCGGCGGAAGCGTTGGCGAGCCACATCACGACGCTCGAACATCGGCTCGCCTCCGAGCAGGAGCTGCTTGGGCGCCTTCGCAACCTGCAAGGCGCCGCCGAGACCGGTTGGGAAGAGGTCCTGACACTGATCGCGCTGACCGAACGCCTCAGCCACCGCGAACCGACCGTTCGCCTCCGCGCGGCCCTCGACGCCCGGACCACAGCGCCGCTGTCCCTGCTCGTGGAGAACCTTGCAGCCGAGGCCGATCCCGGCGTCCAGGGCATTCTCGCGTGGGCCATCATTCAGCATCGCCCTGACGCGGTCCCTCTGGTCACAGAGCACCTCGCGGACCCGGACCCCACGGTGCGCGTCCAGATGTCTTTCGTCCTGGCCAAGCTCGCCGACCCGCGGGCCGTCCCGGGGTTGGTACCGCTGCTGGGCGACCCCGACCCGGAGGTCGCCTCGACGGCAGCTTTCGCGCTGGGGCGCATCGGCGGCCCAGACGCGCTCAGCGCGCTCATCGGCCGTCTTGGCCTCGGCTCCGGCACCCGAGGCGACATCCTCGGCGACGCGATCGCCCGCTTCGGAGACCAGGCGATCGGCCCGCTCACTGGCGCCCTGAGTAGCGGAGCCCAGGACGTCCGCGAGCACGCAGCCGCGGTCCTCGGCTTCGTCGGGAGCGCCGAGGCCGTGCCGCCCCTGGCCGCAGCCCTAGCCGACGCGGACGCCGCTGTCCGCCTGGCGGCGCTGATTGCTCTTGGTCAGCTCCCCGGCGAGGCGGCCGACGCTGCGATCGATGCCGCGACGCATTCGGACGACCCGCGGGTGCGGACCCTCGCGGCCCGCCTCACCGCCGACCGGACCCCACCTCCAGCCGGACGAACCCGGTGATGTGGACGCCGGTGCCGAACAGGAGATCCTTGACCGTCCGGCCCGGATCGGCGACGCTGACCTGCTCGAGCAGGGCCCTTTCGTGGACGAAGTGCTCGACCCGTCCGGCGACGATGCGCGCCGCGATCGGCTCGGCTTTGCCCTGGGCGCGCGCCAGTTCCTCGGCCTCGGTGCGCACCACGGTGAGGATGTCGGCGGGGATGTCGTCCCTGGTCAGGTAATGCGGCGAGCTCGCTGTCACCTGGAGAGCGATCCGGTGCGCGAGCCCTTCGGCGCCCGGGCCGCCGTCGAAGGCGACCAAGGCGCCGATCCGGGGCGGCAGGTCGACTGCGGTGGTGTGCAGGTAGGCCGTCGTGTGCCCGGGCAGGCGAGCGATCCGGCCGGTCTCGACCTTCTCTCCCGATGCAGACGACAGGCTCGCGACGGCGTCCGCGAGCGTCCCATCGCCTAGCTGGACGCGGAGCAGCCCGTCAACGTCAGCCTCCGGGTGGGCGGCGGCGAGGCGCGCGACCTGCTGGCCGAGGGCGCGGAACGTCGGGCCTTTGGCGACGAAGTCCGTCTCGCAGTTGAGTTCGGTCAACACCCCGGGCGCCGCTGCGATCATCCCCTCCGCGGTGACGTGGTCCGCACGCTCGGACGCCGTCTCGGCGGCCGGCGAACGCAGCAGAACCGCAGCCTTGTCGAAGTCCCCGCGGGTCTCCTCGAGCGCCGCCTTACACCGCATGACGCCGACACCGGTCTGCTCGCGCAGCCGTTTGACGTCGATCGTGGTGATGGTCATCGTGCTTCCTGCCTTAATCGGAGTGTTGTCTGTGGTTCGGCCTTGGGCCAGTCGGACGGCCAGATGGCGCAGGATCGGCTCGTCCGACCCGGTGGCCCGCTCGACCGTCAGGTCAGCGAAGGGCAGCCGCAGCTGGCCGATCGCGTTGAGCGCGGCGAGGCGGACCCGCCCGTCCGGGTCGACCAACGCCTCGGCCAAGGGTAGGCCCGCCCGGTCGGCGCTCGGAGAACCCATGAGGCTGAGTGTGTCCGCGGCGTGGCGACGGATATCCGCGCTGGGACCACTTCGCAGGGCATCGACGAGCGCGGGGACCGCAGCCTCACTGAACTCCGCCAGCGCCACCGTCAGCGAGTTGCGGTGCTCGGAGTCCCCGCGAGACAGTTGTCCGACCAGCGCTGGGACGACCGACGGGTTGTGCGTCTGCCCTGCCGCCCAGTACGCGTGGGAGGCAACGGCGTCCACCTCGTCACGGATCAGCGGAACCAACCGATCGGCATCCTGGTAGCGGCCCACCTTGCTCAGCACGTGCAGGGCCTGCATCCGGGCCAGCCACCGCGTGCTCGACAATGCCTGGTGCAGGTAGGGCATGGCGTCGTCCGCGATCCGCAAGACCGCCCACGTGAGGGTCTCGCGAATGAAGAACTCCCGCTCGAGCCCCAGCCGCTCCACCAGCGCCGGCGCAGCCTCGGCGGCTTGCCGCCGGCCGAGTTCCACCGCCGAGCGCAACCGAACCCCAGGGTCGACGTCGCCGAGTAGATCGATCTCCCACTGCACGTAATCCGGTCGCAGTTCGGTCCTGTGATTCATATCGTCCACCTCCGTCTTGGACGCTAGGACCTCACACAGCGAGAGGTTCAAGTGGGAATCGGAACCCGTTGAGAAGCGGCACTGTTCTGCCCCTCCCGGCCAGCGGCCCGATGACGTCACCTCTGGGGTACGTGCATGAGCACCTCGTCGCGCAGTTCGTTCCGTTAAGGCATAGCGCCTCGGGCCAGCTACCAATCTCCCACCATCCGCAACTCTCATAGAAGCGCTCCAGGCCCATACCCCCTCGAAGCTCCAGGTGCAGATGGTTAAGTCGCAGATCGTCCCTGGCGGCCCGCTCGACCTCGTGCATCAGGGCACGACCGACTCCGGCGCCGCGGAACTCCAGCGCGGTCTGCACACGCAGCACCCTGGCCCAGTGAGCAGTCAGAATGTCCGGGTTCCCCACGAGAACCAGCCAGCCAGCCTCTGGTCAACAGTCGCCACCAAGATACGGTTCAGGGATGGGTCTAGCGATCCGATCAGCGCATCGATGGCCGCTCTGACCTGCCCTGTGGTATCTGGCAGGAACGGGAAGCCGACAGCACCTCCTGCGTTGGATACGTCTCGCCAGCAGGGCAGCAGCTGTGCCTGCGTGCTTCGTCCACCATCGACGTGACAGTCAACCAGCGTTAACGGGGCGTCAGAAGGCTCAGTACTGTCATGTCGCCCACAGCCAACGAAGCGATGGTTATCGGCCTTACCGTGATTCGTGCCATGGTCGTCGTCTTGCCAGCCCCGTTCGCACCGAGGAGCGCGAACACGCGGCCGGCCATCGTGAGTGGGACTGCCTAGCGGTCTACTTCGCCGACGGTGCCGGGTCCCGGCGGTGGCGGCGTACTGTTCGCCCCGTAGACCGAGTGCCACAGGATTCGGTCCAGTGTGGATTGTGGGACCTGGTCGGGTTGCCCGAGCGTTAACTGGCTCGACCACTGTGAGTCCGGGGCAGCCGGGCCGTTTCGGGTGAGCAGGTTAACTCGGGCGGGGATACCGGTCACCGGTGCGGTGTTGAGCGCCTTGGCGGTGAACGCGTCGTACATCGGAGTGGCTAGCGCGTCGTTTAGGGTCAGCGGCTTCAAGCCCACGATGAGCTCCATGGAGCGCACCACCGAGGGCAGGTCGTAGCGGGTATGAATGACCGCACCCTGACGGGCGTAGGGGCTGATGACCATGGCCGGGATCCGGTGGGCGTTGACGTGGTCGGCGCCGTCCTGGGAGTCGTCTTCGACCACGAAGATGGCAGAGGAGGACCAGATCGACGAGTGCGAGATGGTCTGGACCAACTGGCCTAGAGCCTGGTCGTTGTCGGCGACCATGGCGCTGGGCGTGGGGAAGCCGGGTTGGGTGCCACGCGTGTGGTCGCTGGTCATCGTGAGGTAGTTGAAGGCAGGGACGGCGCCCGCGGCCAGCTGGCTGGCGAACCGCTTGTTGAAGCAGTCCATGTGGGAGTAACTGCCGGCCGGGGCACCGACCGGCAGGCTGGAGTCGAAGATCTCTCCCGTTGCTGGGTTTTGTGGGTTGCCGTCGAGCGCCTGGCCGATGCTCATGTCGCCGGGGTAGCACCCGCTGGTTGGGGGGCCCACATCGGAGTTGGCCTCCACGGCCTTGAGCTGCGCGAGCTGGGCGGCTGAGCGGTCGCGGTCTGGTATCGAGCTGTACCCGCCCATGAATCCCTCGCCGTAGTTGAAGTAGGAGATGTGCTGGCGTTCAGCCTGGTCGAACAGGAAGCCGTTGCCCGGCCAGGTCACCGCGTACACGCCGAAGTCGTTGGGGCGGCCGCGGCCGCCGTACTGCTGGACCCAGTTGCGGGTGACATAGTCCGGGACACCGGCCGAAGCGGTCCAGTAGTGGCCCTGAATCGAGGCCTCCGAGTTGGCGTACACGTTGTCCAGGAGCGGGAACCGGGTGACCAGGGCGTGCATGTTGGGGGTCATGTTCTTGCCGAACACCGTGAGCTTCTGGTCGCCGTTGCCCCGGGCGTCGTCGCCGAGCATCTGGTCGTAGCTCCGGTTCTCGCGCACCACGAAGAAGACGTGCTTGATCGGCCC
>PMJN01000124.1 GCA_003157445.1 Micrococcales bacterium | reverse complement strand
TTGCCGCCGCGGGACAAGATGGCCTCCTTGGCCTGATCGCGCGAGAAACCCTCCAGCGAACCGGTGACCACGATCGTCAGCCCGGACAGTGTCTTGGGATTCGACTCATCGACCTCATCGGCCATGCGCACCCCGGCAGCCGCCCACTTATCCAGGATCGCCACATGCCACGGATGGGTGAACCACTCCTGAACCGACTCGGCGATCACCGGGCCGACCCCCTCCACGCCGGCGAGTTCTTCAAGGGATGCGCACCGAACTGAGTCCATCGAGGCGAAGTGCCCTGCCAGGGCCCGTGCAGCGGTCGGACCCACATGGCGGATCGACAGCGCCACGAGCACTCGCCATAGGGGCGCCTTCTTGGCCTGCTGGAGGTTGGAGATCAGCCGGGATCCGTTGGCGGAGATCACCTTGCCCACGACCCCGGCCTCACGCTCCTTCTTGGTCGCCGTCCTGGTGTACAGCGGCGCCGCAGCCACCTGCGCCTCGGTCAGAGTGAACAGGTCGCCCTCGTCGACAAGCACCTTGGCTTCCAGCAGGGCGATGGCGCCCTCCCAGCCGAGGGCCTCGATGTCGAAAGCTCCGCGGGAGGCCAGGGCAAACAACCGTTCTCGCAGCTGCGCGGGGCAGTACTGGGAGTTGGGACAACGAATGTCCTTGTCGCCCTCCTTCTCCACTGCCAGCTGGGTGCCACACTCCGGGCAGTGCGTGGGCATCTGGAAGGCGCGCTCGGATCCGTCTCGCAGGTCCACGACGGGCCCCACGATCTCGGGGATCACGTCGCCGGCCTTGCGCAGCACGACGACGTCGCCGATCAGCACACCCTTGCGCACGACCTCGAACGCGTTGTGCAAGGTGGCCATCTCGACGGTGGAGCCGGCGACCTTGACCGGCTTCATCACCCCAAACGGGGTCACGCGCCCGGTTCGGCCGACGTTGACCCGGATGTCCAGGAGTCTGGTGGTGACCTCCTCGGGCGGGTACTTGTACGCGATGGCCCAGCGCGGTGCTCGCGAGGTCGAGCCGAGGCGGCGCTGAATCTCCACCTCATCGATCTTGACGACGATGCCGTCGAGCTCGTGTTCGACGGCATGCCTGTGCTCGCCGTAGTGGTCGATGTACTCCTGCACAGCCGCGACGTCGTCGAGCACCCCGTAGTGGGAGGAGACCGGCAGGCCCCACTGCCGCAGCACGTCATAGGACTGGCTCTGGCGCTGCATCAAGAACCCCGGGTGGGCACCGATGCCGTGAACGAGCATCCGCAGCGGGCGGGTGGCGGTGACCCGAGGGTCCTTCTGCCGCAACGACCCAGCCGCTGCGTTGCGGGGGTTGGCGAACGGCGCCTTACCCGCCGCCACCAACGACGCGTTCAGCTCGGCAAAGGCCGCCACGGGAAAGAACACCTCGCCCCGGATCTCGATCCGCGCCGGGTGATTCGACCCGGCGAGACGATGCGGGATGCCCTTGATCGTGCGGACGTTGTTGGTGACGTCCTCACCGGTGCGCCCGTCGCCGCGGGTCGCTGCCCGCACGAGGCGACCCCGCTGGTAGAGCAGGTTGATGGCCAGTCCGTCGATCTTGAGCTCACACAGGTAGTGGTAGTCCGTCCCGGCGGCCGAGGCTACGTCACGCTGCACCCGGCCGGCCCAGGCCTCGATCTCGGCCGCGCTGAAAGCGTTGTCCAGGCTCAGCATCCGCTCGAGGTGGTCGACGGCGGCAAAGTCCGTGGAGAATCCCGCGCCGACCTGCTGAGTCGGGCTGTCGGGGGTCCGCAGCTGCCCGTACCGGTCCTCCAGCGCGTTCAGCTCGGCAACGAGCGCGTCGTACTCACCGTCGCTGATGGTCGGCGCATCCTTGACGTGATAGCTGTACTGGTGTGCGCGCACCTGTTCGGCAAGCTCGGTCCACTCGTGGCGGACATCGCTGGGAACGTCAGTCGGCAGGTCGGTCACAGCCATATCCTGCCCCATGGGAGCGCAGATCAGTGCTTGCTACGCCCGATCATCACTGGGGCCCCCAAGACCACTGCGGCGCCGACGAACTGAGGCCAGACCAGCCGTTCGCCCAGCACCAGCACGCCCAGGGCCACCGAGACCACCAGGATGAGATAGGTGACCGAAGATCCGACGGTGGGACCGGCCTGGCGCACCACGTCGTACTGGAAGGACATCGCGATGCCGGTGCCGAAGACCCCCAGGGCAAGCACGGCCAGCAGCGTCACCAGGACCGAGCCGCCCGCTGGTGTTGGCATGCAGGGAACACGCGCGGCCAGGGACAGGTAGCTGCGCTGGGTCAGCCACCAGATCATCAGGGCGACCAGCATCTGGGCGGCGGAGGTCGCCCTCTGGGCGGCGGGAAGGGTAAGCCCGCCGAAATCCGCCCTGCCCAGGAAGCGTTTGGTGTAGANNGTGGCCGTCATCTGGTTAGCCGCGCCGGCGGCAGTCTTGGTGGTGACGGTCATCAGGAGACGGGGGTCTGCAGGTCGGTCGTGGCACTGACATGGGGTCAGCTTCCTGCGGTCTCGCTCAGGGCACGGGCCGCGTCCACGACCAGTTGTTGAACGCTGCAGGCACCCGAAGGTGTGAGTCGGGCCAGCCCGCAGGCCGGCGTGAGGCTCACCTTGGACAGGTCCGAAATCGGCAGGCCGACCCTGCGCCACGCCTGGACAAGTGGCCCGATGCTGTCCGTGACGCTTACCGCGCCCCTGGCGCAGGGGTCATCTGTGGGGATCACTCCGGCCCACAGATCCACGCCGGACTCGACTGTGGCAGCCGCGGACTCCCAGCCCTTGGGGCTCAACTGGGCAATGTCCACAGACACCGCGCTGAGACCGGTATCCCTCAGCAGCACCAACGGCACGTCTGCCGCGCAGCAGTGCACGACGGTATACCGCTGCCCGGCAGCCGCCACTACGTCGCGCAGTCCCTCGGCAGCCGTGGTCGGGTCAATCGCGCGGATCCGACCGAAACCCGATGCTGTGGGCAGCCTCCCGGCCAGGACCGCGGGCAGAGCCGGTTCGTCGATCTGAACCACCAGGCTGGCCTTGGGCACCAGAAGNNGAGCGTTCGCCCCTGTGCAGCCAGATCGAGGAGGCCAGGGTCCAGGGTCCGGCGATCTGAACCTTGAGGTCGCCCGCGTAGCCGTCGAAAGCCTCAGCCAGCTCGTCCAGGTCCTGGCGTAGCAGCCCCGACGTGCGATGGGCATCATGGCCGTCTCGGTCCACGAACCGCCACCCCATGGGTTGCAGGTCGACCGCCAGGTCCGCCAGCATGCCTGCGGCCCGGCCGATCATATCGGCTCCTGGTCCCCGCGCCGGCAGCTCCGGCAGATAGGGCAGCCCGTCCTCGCTGAGCAGGTCCCGAACCGCCGACACCGCCTGGCGTACGTCGGTGTCCGGCCATGACCCGATCCCGCTGGCGATGCTCACCTGCAGAGCCTAACCGGCGGCTGGGACCCCACTGGCCGCTGCCTTGCCGGTCGGGTCGCTGCCTTTTGGACCGCTGGCGGCCGTAGCCGTGCCCGCGCTGGCGATCGTGGCCGATCCGAGCACGCGGGTCCCTTCGTACAGAACCACAGACTGGCCGGGGGCCACGCCGCGGATACGACGTTGGAGGCGCACCTCCACCAGCTTCCCGTCGGCCCACGCCGTGGCCGGGACCTCCTCGCCGTGAGCCCGAACCTGTGCGCCTACCGACAC
>PMJN01000400.1 GCA_003157445.1 Micrococcales bacterium | reverse complement strand
GTGATCGTCGGTCACATGCTCCGCGAGCCGTTCGGCATACGGTGATCCCGGTGCGCGCCGGCCACACCGATGTGTGCGCGGACCGTCCGCGACTCTCATCACCTTCGTCCGCTGAACCGCCATGCAAGCCACGCCGCTCGCGTAGTTCTTGACCAGCAAATCAGAAAGGCATCAAACACCATGAACGCGCCACCAGAGTCCCAGCTCACCCACTCCGCCGACGGCACACCCATCGCCTGGTCCGTCGAGGGCGGCGGGCCGGCGCTGGTCGTCGTCAACTGCGCGATGGCTTGGCGCCGCAGCACCCCCCAGCCGCAGCTCCCGGCTGCCCTTGCGCAGCATTTCACGGTGATCACTTACGACCGCCGTGGCAAAGGCGAGTCAGGTACCACCGACCCATACGCCGTGGACCGCGAGTGCGAGGACCTCGCAGCGGTCATCGGTGCCGCCGGCGTTAACGCTTCCGTGTATGGCTTCTCGTCCGGTGCCCTGCTTGCCCTGACCGCCGCGGCACGCCGCGTCCCGATGACCAAGGTTGTCGCGTCGGAACCACCTGTCGGAGGCAGGACCTTCCGGACCGCCGCTCAGAGTTCTCCAAGATTCTGGCCGACGACCCTCGTGCTGCCAACGAGTTCTTCATGGTTGACGTGCAAGGCATCCCGGCCGACGTCCTGAAAACGCTCCCCCCGTTGTCACCACAGCAGGTCGCCGCCGTGCCCACGATCATGCACGAGCTCACGATGCTCGCGCAGATCGACCCTCAGTCGCTGGCGGGGAGCTCGACGCCCACCCTTCTGCTGCGCAGCGACCACACGGCCCCGTTTCTGGCCGACTGCGCGGAACGAATCCATCAATCGCTTCCGTCATCCGAGCACAAGGTCCTGCCAGGGCAGTGGGACCGGGGGTTGTCGATCTCGCCTCCATTTGTGCAGCGTTCCTTCGGAACAGTCGAAACGTCCGACCAAAGGAGCTCCTTAAGCATTGTCATGTTCTTCGCCCCTGAAACAGACAACTCCACGTCGCATCGGGCCCTCCGGATAAGTGCATAGCCATGAAGAGCGGATGTCGTCACATCGGCTACGACAGTGATTCCCGTAGGCCAGCGGAACAAGTCGTGGCCCTTCCAGCGGAACAAGTCGTAGCCCTTGTCGCCTCGTTGGCTGTCACCCGCCGAAGGAAGGTTTACCGGCTTGTATCACTTGAAGTGTCTCCCGGTAACGGGTGGCGGTCACTTACGGTGGCCTTGGGAGGGGCCCCGGTAGCGACGGTTTCCGGCTGAGCTTCGGGCTCGTGAAAGAGATCGTCGTCCGGGGTCCGTCTCTCCCAAGCAGGCCCGGTTCAGGGAATTGGTGGTCGGCGCCGAACCGCCTCGCGGTCTGGTTATGACGTAGCACCGGATCACCCACAAGCACGGGCGGCCGTTTGTGCCCGCGATCGTGGTCGGGAGTGTGGTGGGAGAGCGCCTGAGCGCCGCGGCATGCGCGAGGGTTCTCCCGCCTATTGGTGAGCTGCCGTTCGCGGGGCACTTGTGCAGGTGGTCGCGATCGGAGGCTCTTGACCCGATTGTGAAGGGAGAACCCTCGTGTACTTCGACAGTAATGCTCAACCGGCTTCTTCGGTCCGGGTTCAGGTCGGTATCGATGCTGCGGTCGTGGCCCATCATCATGTGTGCGTGCGGGCGTTGAGCGCCGATGGTCAGGTGAACGTTTCCCGTTTCCGGGTGCCACCGACGCTGAGCGGCCTGCGGACCCTGACCAAACGGTTGGCGCCCTACCCTGGTGTCCTCGCGGTGGCCGAGCCGACATCAATGACCTGGCTGGGTCTTGCGGTGGCACTGCAGGACGCCGGCAGCGACCTGGCGCTGGTCGGATCCCGGCACGCAGCCCGCCTACGTGGGGCGATCAGTGGGAAGAACAAGTCTGACGTCATCGACGCCGACGTCCTTGCCCGGGCAGGTGACGTGTTCGAGCTGCACCCGTTGGTGTTGGCTTCCCCGCTACAGCTGGCGTTGCGGCGGGCTTGCACCCGCCGCGGTGCCGCGGTGATTGACGGGAACCGGTACCTGCGCCGGCTGATCTCGCTGGCCCGGTGGGCTTTCCCCGACGTGTGGTCGGCCTTCAGGGGTTCGCTGCCGACCGCGGTGGCGGTGCTGGGCCGCTGGCCTCACCTTGATTCCCTTGCTGCTGCTCGACGTTCGAGCCTGACCGCGGTGGTCGCCGAACATACCCGCGGGGTTGGTGACGTCCCGGCCCGGGTTGAGGAGATCCGCTCGGCCGCGGCGGCGTGGGCACATTTCTGGGCTGGTCACCTGGACCTTGAGGCCCTGGCCTGGGACGTCAGCGAGCACCTGTCCGACATGGCGATAGCCGACGCCCGGATCGAACGGGCCACCACCGCGACCCAGAGGTACTGGGAGCAGCTCTACGGCGATGACCCGCTGCTGTCATCGGTGCCGGGGGTGGGACCGGTGATCGCCCCGACCATCCGCGGGTTCCTCATCGACGGATCCGGCTTCACAGGCGCCAAACAGGTATGCAGCTACGTGGGGATGACACCATCGAACTGGTCCTCGGGCAACACTGTCGACCACCGCGGCAGAGCAATCACCAAGGAAGGCCCGGCGGTACTGCGCCTGGCGTTCTACCAAGCCGCGAACGTCGCCAGGACCCGAGACCCGCAGCTAGCCGAGTTCTACTACCGGCTCATGGTGACCCACGGGCACTGCCATACCCAGGCCACCGTGGCCGTAGCCCGCAAGCTCATCGAACGGACCTGGACGGTCCTGACCCGTCAGCAGCCCTACCAGCTGCGTGACGTCGACCAGACTCCGGTCACCATCCGTGCAGCCAAACAGATCATTGCCAGCAAGTACGTCGTGCCCGAGCACGTGCGCAAACGTTCACGAGCCCACAGCGCAGCCACTCACCGAGCCAAGCTCGCCCGGTAACTCGAGGAGCTGGATACACAAAGGGCGCCGTCCTCGGCCGCTGCTGAACGCGGCGGCGCCGAGGAGATGTCAAGGTGGAGCGCCCACAGACGGACATCGCAGATGGCCGTCCAGGACGAACGACCTTGACCTCGACGAACGCCGACGCACCATGTCCACGGCGAGGAACGGAGCACCACGCCGAGCCCGCCGGCGATGCCCCACGTGCCTTCACCACCAACAGAATTGGCCTTGACAACCGTTAGGGAATCTCTTCAGACTTAAGCGGGCAACG
>PMJN01000445.1:6305-11309 GCA_003157445.1 Micrococcales bacterium | reverse complement strand
AAGGCTCCTTTGACGGCGTTCCTCAGTGCCCAGGCTGATGGCATCGAATCCGCAGAGCGCGCCAGGCTGTTGAGCACCCACGCGACCGCCTTGCGTGGGCATGTGGACTCCCTGGCCACGAAAGCCTATTGGTCGGCCTTCACCAACACTCCAGAAATGGTGGTCTGCTTCATTCCGGGCGACGCCATCCTTGCTGCGGCGCTGGCAGCCGATCCAGCCCTTTTCGACTACGCCCAGGCCAGGAGAGTGGTTCTGGCCTCCCCCGGCACGCTGCTCGCCCTGTTGCGCACGGTCGCCTTCACCTGGCAGCAGGACGCCCTGACCGCCAATGCACAGCTCCTGCTCAAGCTCGGCAGCGAGTTGTACTCACGACTGGGCACCCTGGGCTCACATGCCACCAGGATGGGGGCGTCCTTGCAGAAGTCCGTCGAAAGCTACAACGCACTGGTGGGCGCACTGGAGTCCCGGGTGATGGTTACGGCGCGCAAGATGCATGAGCTCGGCCTGGCCCAAGCATCACTGCCCGAAACCGGCCCAGTTGAAACCGCTCCCAGGCCGCTGACCGCCACCGAGCTGATCGCTGCTCTGGAACCAGAGGTTCCCCGGCCCGAGCTGGATCTCAGCCAGGTGCGTGAACTGGGACCAAGGGCTTCTAAGCGGCACACCGCTTAGTACAAAGTGGCTCAGCGCAGTTGAGGTTCGAAAGCCGCGAGGTCTAGCGCAGCGAGCCCGCGTCGTGGCGCAACGTGCTGGCATCGATCCCGGACTTGGTCTTCAGATCGCGGCGCAACTCATGCGGCAGCGAGAACAACACGCTCTCCTCGGCGGCAGCCACCGGCTGCACATCCTCGTAGCCATGTTCGGCCAAGAAGGCAAGGACGCCGCGCACCAGCACCTCTGGCACGCTCGCGCCACTGGTGACCCCTACCGTGCCGACGCCCTCGAGCCAGGAGGGATCGATCTCATCGGCAAAGTCGACCAGGTGGCCCGCCGCCGCCCCGTGCTCCAGAGCAACCTCGACCAAACGCACGGAGTTTGACGAGTTACGCGATCCGACGACGATCATCAGGTCGGTGTCCGGGGCCATCTGCTTGACGGCCATCTGGCGGTTCTGTGTGGCGTAGCAGATGTCGTCGCTGGGCGGGTCCTGCAACAGGGGGAACTTCTCTCGCAGCCGGCTGACGGTCTCCATGGTCTCATCCACAGACAAAGTGGTCTGCGACAGCCACACAACCTTGGACGGGTTGCGCACTACGACGTTGGCTACGTCCTCTGGACCTTCCACCACTGTCACGTTGTCCGGGGCCTCCCCCGCCGTGCCCACCACCTCCTCGTGTCCCTCGTGACCGATCAGCAGAATGTCGTAGTCCTCTTCGGCGAAACGCACTGCTTCGTGGTGAACCTTGGTCACCAGCGGGCAGGTTGCGTCGATCGTCTTCAGGAACAGCGCGCGCGCTTCGTCGTGTACGACCGGCGCGACACCGTGTGCGGAAAACACGACCGTTGCGCCCTCGGGCACCTCCTGTGTCTTGTCCACGAAGATCGCGCCGCGCTTCTGCAACGTGCTGACCACGTGCTTGTTATGCACGATTTCCTTGCGGACGTATACCGGCGGCCCGTAGAGCTCCAATGCCTTCTCGACCGTCACCACAGCCCTGTCAACCCCCGCGCAGTACCCACGCGGAGCAGCCAGCAACACTCGTTTTGTCATAGCAGTCACCCACCTATCGTAAGTCGCCTCATAGAGTGAGCCGATGAGCAGCCCGAAGCCCCTGCCCGAGCGCGCCGGAGATACGACCGCCGAGGATCCATGGCCGGTACGGCTGCTCAGCGTCAAGATCGCTGACTACGTCGACAAGATGTCTGCCCTATGGGTCGAAGGCCAGGTAGTCCAGGTCAGTCGCCGTCCAGGGCAGTCCACCGCCTACCTCACCTTGCGTGATCCGGACGTCGACATGTCGCTGAATGTAACGGTCCGCACCACGATTCTTGACGCAATGTCCGCACCACTGGCCGAGGGCGCCCGGGTCGTGGTCCAGGCCAAACCCACCTTCTGGACCAAACGCGGCACCCTGCAGCTCGCCGCCCGCCAGGTCCGCCCCGTCGGAGTTGGCGAGCTGCTGGCCAGGCTGGAGCACCTCAAACGGATACTGGCGTCCGAGGGGCTGTTCGACTTTGACCGAAAACGCCCCTTGCCGTTCCTGCCGCACAAGATCGGGCTCATCTGCGGTCGAGCCAGCGCAGCCGAGAAGGACGTCGTAGAAAACGCACGACGGCGCTGGCCCGCTGTCCAGTTCGAGATCCGAACGGTCGCGGTCCAAGGACCGAACACTGTGCCCGAGGTCAGCGCTGCCTTGAGCGAGCTCGATGCAGATCGCAGCGTAGATGTCATCGTGATCACCCGGGGCGGCGGCTCATTCGAAGACCTACTTCCCTTCAGCAATGAGGCTCTGGTCAGAGCCGTGGCCAGAGCGGTCACTCCGGTGGTCAGCGCCATCGGCCACGACGTCGACACACCTCTGCTGGACTTCGTCGCCGACCTTCGCGCCTCGACGCCGACCGACGCGGCCAAACGGATCGTCCCTGATGTCAAAGAGCAGCGGGCAGCAATCGAACAGACGCGCCAGCGAGTCTCACGAGCGCTCGCTTCGCGGGTGCACACCGAACGTCGCCTCTTGGTCGCCCTGCGCTCAAGACCGGTGATGGCCGACCCTCGAGCCATGATCACCGCCCGCAGACAGGAGTTGGACGCTCTGACGGACCGGGCCAAGCGGCGTGTCCTGGCCGACCTGCATCGCCAACGCGACCAGATAGACCACCTGCGCGCCCAGGTGCGGTCGCTGTCGCCGCTGGCCACCCTGGAACGGGGCTACGCCGTCGTTCAGCATGGCGACGGCCGGGTCGTCATGGACCGGGCAGAGGTCGAGGTCGACGAGCTTCTAAGGGTGCGGGTAGCTCGAGGCGACTTCGCGGTGCGCCCCGTGAGCCAGCGGCCATAAGTACGCGCACGGCCATAGAGTGGTCAGGTGGCAGCCAAGGACGACCAGACTCCGACTTCAATGACAGCCGACTTCCCCGACATCACCACCCTGACCTACGAGCAGGCTCGCGATGAGCTGATTTCGATCGTCGCCCAGCTCGAGGGCGGCCAGATCGGGCTCGAGGCCAGCATGACCTTGTGGCAACGGGGTGAGGCTTTGGCGGCCCACTGCAACACGTGGCTCGATGGGGCCGAGGCCAAGCTCACCGGATCCGACGCCGAGCCGGCCCAGGGCTGAGCCTTCTGGACCGGTTGCGGGCCGACGCCGTCAGTTCGCAGGCACCGGCTTGAGCGTCTGGGCGAACTGCGCCAGTTGGGGGTAAGGCGCCGTCCCGCTCAGCACGGTGGTCAGGCCATGGGCACCGGGGCCGGTGGACACGAGACTGCGCTGGAGGATTGCCCGGGAGCGCAGCTTGCGCCAGGTCCTTCCCGCTGCCGACAACGTGCCCTCGCTCTGGCCATTGGACGTCCGCTGCGAAATCCAGTTGTCTGTGGCGGTGGCCTTCTCGGCCTGGTCGATCGAAAGGTATTGGCCATCTGGGGAGAGGTAGCCCACGTGCCAGGCATGGACTGCACCAGCGGCCGAGTCGAAGCGCGCGTTGGTGGCCTTCCACCCCGCGGGCAGCCGGGGCCAGGAGATCGCCCAGCCGGTCTCCTGGCGCACATATTGGGCAACCGACGTGACGTCGACCGCTGGCTGGCTGATCTCGCGGACCCGCGGCACCATCGCCACCCAGGCCAGCACAGCTGCCATGATCACCACCATGGAGATAACCATGCTGGGCAGGCTGCCGAAACCGCGCCGCGCAGGGGGTTGCAAGGCCGGGGCGTTGACTGTGTCTGGTGCTCTGGTCGTACTCACACTGCCAATACTGGCTGACGGCCGGCAGTATGGCGAGGCGCAGTTGGTTCTGGGATCCTCGCGACGGCCTATCCCACCGATAGAGTTCTGGCGCCGCCCACCCCGACCCGGAGGAGCCCCCCATGCGCACGTTGGTTATCGGCGAGTCGCTGATCGACATCGTCCAACGCTCTGAAGGCACCGCCGCCGAGTATGTCGGAGGCAGCCCGGCCAACGTGGCTGTCGGTCTTGCCCGCCTCGGCCACGACGTCACCTTGGCCACCATGATCGGCCAGGACGAACGAGGAGCCAGGATCGCGAGTCTTCTTAGAGGAGAAGGCGTGACCCTGACCGAGGGCAGCATCGGGGTCCGACCGACATCCGTGGCCACCTCCACGCTGGACGTGACCGGCGCGGCGGCATACAGATTTGACCTGACCTGGGAGCTGAACGAGGGCCAGCCGCTCGAAGGGATGGCGCACGTCCACACTGGCTCCATCGCCGCTACCTTGGAGCCCGGCGCGTCCGCCGTGCTGGCCATTCTGCAGAGGGCACGCCCCGGCGCCACGATCTCCTACGACCCGAACGCTCGTCCTGCCCTGATGGATGACCCGCATGAGGTCCGCGCCAAGATCGAGCAGCTCGTTGGGCTCAGCGACGTGGTCAAGGCCAGCGACGAGGACATCGCCTGGCTGTACGACGGGGCGCCTCTGTCAGACATTCTGCGATTGTGGGGACTGCTGGGACCCACCCTGATCGTGGTGACTCGCGGCGCCAAAGGCGCCGTGATCGGGCTCAGCACCACCGGAGAACTCACTAGTGTTGACGCGCCTGTGGTCGAGGTCGTGGACTCTGTCGGCGCCGGCGACTCCTTCATGGCAGGCCTGATGTCCGGGCTTCTGGATGCCGCACTTCTGGGTGGTATCGAGGCACGCGAGCGACTGCGATCCGCCTCGATGGCCGACGTAACACCGGCGGTGAACCGCGCCCTGGCCAGCGCTGCGATCACCGTTTCGCGCGCGGGTGCCCAGCCGCCACAGCGGTCCGAGCTAGCGATAACTCAAGGACCCTGACGAACCGAACGACTCATCCCACAGGTTCGCCCGATGGGTGTGACGCGCGC
>PMJN01000445.1:0-6126 GCA_003157445.1 Micrococcales bacterium | reverse complement strand
AGGCCAGCAACAACGACAAGTTCGTCGCGCACGACCTGCTCAAGAACGCCAACATCGCCGCCGGTGGTGTCCTGCCGATGTGCCAGGACACCGGTACCGCGATCATCATGGGCAAGCGCGGCCAACAGGTACTCACCGACAGCGACCAGGGCTCGGACGAGTCCTCGATTGCCCGCGGAGTGTATGACGCCTATACGCAGCTCAACTTCCGTTACTCCCAGATGGCGCCGATCACGACGTGGGAGGAAAAGAACACCGGTTCCAACCTCCCGGCCCAGATCGAGCTGTATGCCGACACTGCGGCCGGCCACGAGACGACATACAAGTTCCTGTTCATGGCCAAGGGTGGCGGGTCGGCAAACAAGTCCTACCTCTACCAGGAGACCAAGGCTGTCCTGAACCCCGACTCCATGATGGCCTTCCTCGACGAGAAGCTACGGTCGCTGGGCACTGCGGCCTGCCCGCCATATCACCTGGCCATTGTCATCGGAGGCACGAGCGCCGAATTCGCTTTGAAGACAGCGAAATACGCCAGCGCGAAGTACCTCGACGAACTGCCTCGCGAAGGGTCAGCCTCGACCGCCCGAGGATTCCGGGATGTCGAGCTCGAGTCACGGGTGCTGGAACTGACCCGCAACTTCGGGATCGGCGCCCAGTTCGGCGGCAAGTACTTCTGCCATGACGTGAGGGTGATCCGGCTCCCCCGCCACGGTGCCTCGCTGCCTGTCGCGATCGCCGTCTCCTGCTCGGCTGATCGCCAAGCACTTGGCAAGATCACGGCTGAAGGTGTGTTCATCGAGCAGCTCGAGACCGACCCCGCACGCTTCCTGCCAGAGACCACGGAGTCGCATCTCACCTCCAGGGACGCCACCACGGTCGACGACGTGGTGAAGATCGATCTCACCCGCCCCATGGACGAGATTCGCGCTGAACTGTCGAAATACCCCGTAATGACACGCCTGTCGCTGACAGGACCCCTTGTCGTGGCCCGCGACCTCGCTCACGCCAAGATCAAGGTCCTGCTGGACGCCGGAGCGCCGATGCCGCAGTACCTCAAGGACCATCCCGTCTACTACGCAGGTCCTGCCAAGACCCCCGAAGGCTACCCGAGTGGCTCCTTCGGCCCCACCACCGCGGGCCGGATGGACTCCTACGTCGAGCAGTTCCAGGCCGCCGGCGGCTCAATGATCATGCTGGCCAAGGGCAACAGGTCCGGGGCGGTGACCGCCGCGTGCAAGGAAAACGGGGGATTTTATCTCGGCTCCATCGGTGGCCCTGCCGCCCGGTTGGCCCAGGACTGCATCAAGTCCGTCGCGGTCTTGGAATACCCGGAGCTTGGCATGGAGGCAATCTGGAAGATTGACGTCCAGGACTTCCCTGCGTTCATCGTGGTGGACGACAAGGGCAACGACTTCTACGCCGAAACAGCCAAGCCATTGGCGATGCGTATCACCAAGCGACCGGGGCTGTGAGCGAAGCTGGCCGCGATAGGCCGGCGGGGCCTTGGCCCCCGGGGCAAGCTTGGGCCAAACTGGCCCGCGGCAATGATCGTTTCGTCGCTGGGCAGCATAGGCACCCCAACCAGGACGCCGCCCGACGCAACAGCTTGACCGAAGGCCAGGCGCCATTTGCCGTCTTCTTCGGATGCGCCGACTCGCGGGTGGCTGCGGAAATCATCTTCGATCGCGGCCTGGGCGACCTCTTCGTCGTGCGTACCGCAGGGCACGTAATCGACCCGGGCGTGCTGGGCTCTATCGAGTTCGGTGTGGCCATCTTGGACATACCGCTCGTGGTCATCCTGGGGCACGACTCGTGTGGCGCGGTCTCCGCGACCGTGGAAGCTGTCCGCAACGGTGTGCTGCCCGGGGGCTACATCCGGGACATCGTTGAACGTGTCACGCCAAGCGTCCTGGCCGCCCGTCAAGCCGGTATGTCCACGGCCGACGAGATCGAGGCCGAGCACGTGCGCCATACCCTGCGTCTGCTGACCGAGCGCTCCCGCCTGATCGGGGACCGTGTGGCAAGCGGCCAGTTGGCCGTCGTGGGCGCTGTGTACAACCTGCGGGACGGCCGCGCGCGCATCGTTGACTCGGTCGGCCTCGACCCCACCCCATAGTGCATATGAGAAAGCAGAGTGGGCTCTGTAACGGTCTTCATCTGAACAGTGACCGCAGTCTGGGCCAGCAGTCGGCCATCGGTCGGCGCCCTGGTCTTCAGGCAGTCATCGTCTTGGACAGGATCGTTCCCTCAAAGTGCGCGCCCGTTCCAATGGCGGCACGCCGGCGGTCTGCCAGAACAAGTTCTTGGCCTACGCACCACCGGTCAGTGTGACATTCTTGACGGAGGCCTCGCTCAGGTTTGCTGCAATCTGGAAGATCCACACGTCGTTCGGTCCACCCGCGAGGGTGGCGTCATTGGATATGGATACGCCGGTGCTCCAGTTGTACCGGCCGGGAGCCAACGTCAGGGCGCCGATTTCTCCAGCGCCCAAGTTGAGGAATTCACTTCAAAGAATTCAATAGATTTGCATTCATTTGTGTGATAAATCGGTATTGGTCACGCCTGTTCATCAGGAGCTGAGGTGCGTTTCCTGCAGTGCGAGGCTAAGTTTCTCCGCAGCGCGTCCTCTATGCACAGGGCAGCAAGGATTCCGATGGCCCAACAGCCTCCTCATCCATGCCCCCAAAGGCAGGTTCTTCGAGAGCGAAGTGAAGTCGCTCTCGAAGAACCTGAAGCCTGTCAGCACCAGAGGGGAAAGCCTTACTGCTTCACATGACCGAATCATGTGTGATAGCAACGGTTTTCGGCTGGAACCAAAGCACCACGACTCACACAGTTACTGAATTTGCAACTTTGCAGTCTCGGCGGCGCCATTCTGATGAATGCACCGGTGGGTGCTGAAGCCTTGCTCGACGTCGCCCGCCGGCCAGCGCACCGCCGTAGGCACCCAACGGAGCCCCGCGGTACCCCACCCCGCTATCGGTGCCACACCAAACCGTGGGGCGGGTGCGCACCTGGCGGTTCTACTGAACGTTGTTGACGATGTTCTGCTGCAGAACGACCTGCGTCTGTGCGAGCAGCCTGCCATTGGTCGACGCGCCGGTGTCCATGGCGATCATCGTCTTGGACAGGATCGTTCCCTCGGAATGTGCCGTGGTTCCCAAAGTGACCGCGCCGGCGCACTGCCAGAAGACGTTCCCGGCTCGGGCACCACCGATCAGCCTGACCCTGGTGGCCGACGCCTGGCTCAAGGGGCCGGCAATCTGGAAGATCCATACGTCATTTGGTCCACCCGCGAGTGTGAGGTCACCAGAGATGGAGAGGCCGGTAGTCCAGCGATAAAGGCCTGGAGTCAACGTGCCGTGGCCAATTTGGCCGGCGCCCAAGTTAACAAAAGCAGGGTTCGTGCGTCCGACTGCATCGTTGTAAGCCGATTCCTCATCGCTGACGGCCGTCGTCAAGCCAGGGGCGTCGTTCACTGTGCAGGGAATTGGACCGACTGGATTGACCGAGTAAATCGTGCCCCTGACCTGTGCGCAACTCAGACCGATCGCAGCACCGGTGATGGGACTAGCCCCAACATTTCCCGTGATCGTCGACTCAGGGACGTCGGTAACACCCGACTTGGTCAGAATGGCGAAACTGCCCGCTGTGCCGAGGTTGACGGGGGCCGGGCCCTTCGACACCGCGGGGACAGTCCCGTGCGCTCCTGTCGTCGGCGTCGACCGATCGACGACGCGAAGGGCCGGCGGAGCGGCGACGTTAGTCGAACCCTGGCTGGGCGGAGCAGCGACCGCGGTGGAGGGCGGATTGACGACGGCGGTAGCGGGCGGATTGACGACGGCGGTAGCGGGCGGATTGACGACGGCGGTAGCGGGCGCATCGACGACGACGGTGGCGGGCGGATCGATGACCGGAGATACCGTCCCAGAACCCCCAGCAGGCAGCTGTTCACTGGCGGCCCGGTGTTGGGGATCGACTCCACGTTCGCCCGGGTCGGCGGAGACGATCATCATGCCAGCCGCCAGCACCACGATTACCGCGATCGGAACGACGGACGGAACTTTTACGCGCAAGATTACTCCTCGTATTTCTCAAAGCTGAAGCACATTTGCGCGACCAGAATCAAGATCCCTAAGTTGGCGTGAACGGTACTGCACCACAAGTCGAGATAGCGGCTTCGGTTGATTGTATCGGATGGGGCCGGCACTGATGACGGCTGCGCATCGCGAACGTGCTATGCCTCAACCTCACCAATAGCGCAGATAGCAAATCGGGTC
This sequence comes from Micrococcales bacterium, assembly GCA_003157445.1. Lineage (GTDB taxonomy): Bacteria > Actinomycetota > Actinomycetes > Actinomycetales > Dermatophilaceae > UBA4719. The sequence goes on along the minus strand of PMJN01000445.1, from coordinate 1,846 downwards.
CAAGAAGACAATGTCTCCCTGACCCGGTTTCCAACCATTTAGTGCCCGCTCGCAGCGACCCTACTTAGCGGCCGTGAGACGTTCTTCTGCCCGCCTCTGAGCAAGCAGTGACCATTCGCCGATACACCGGTGTTCATGGTGATCTTGGTCTTGGTCAGGTTGGTTGCCTCAGTGTGTGCGGTGGTACCAATGATGACGCCGCCGGCGGTCTGCCAGAAGATATTCTTGGCCAGCGCGCCGCCACCAGGGTCACATTGGTAGCCACGGCTTGGTCAAGACTTCCAACAATCTGGAAGATCCATCCTGGTCGGCCGATCCTGCGAAGGTGACGTCCTTAGAGATACCGACGTTGATGGTCAACTTGCAGAGCCGGGAGCCAAGTTCAGGCCGCCGACTTGTCCGACTCCCAGGTTTGACAGCAGTGGGGTTCGTTCGCCGGCCCGTCGGTGCAAGCGGTCTCCATGTTGCTGACGGCCACCGTCAGCGCAGTGGGAGATGTCACCCTGCACGCCGGGGGGCCAGCTGCGTTGACCGAGTAGATGGTCCCAGCCACCTTGCCCTGGCGTAGATGGATGACCAGTCGCCAAGCGGACCTGGCAACGCGACACCGCACCAGGATCAGCTGCCGGTCAAACTCAAGGCGGTGGCTCAGGCGTGCAGTACCGACGCACGGCACCGGCCGAGCAGCTGTCGTTCTCGCTCATCCCAAGGGTATTCGTGTGTTACGACCCAGTGCCTGACGGAAGTTCACCGGTGGATCGAGGTTGAGCTTTAGAGGGCCAGGCTCTTCGCCACGACGTCGGCTAGTCGCTGAGCCACAGCCTGAGCGGCGACAGAATCGTCGGCCTCCACCATGACTCTCACGAGGGGCTCGGTACCGGACTTGCGCAGGAGCACCCGACCAACCCCGTCAAGCTGCGCCTGGGCCTCACGAACCGCGGCCTGCACCGCCGCGTCGTCCCCGACCCGGCTCTTGTCAACGTCCTTGACGTTGATGAGCACCTGAGGGAGTCGCTTCATGACTGCTGCCAGATCCTGCAACGAACGACCGGTCTCAGCCAGACGTGAGACAAGCATCAACCCGGTCATGGTGCCATCACCTGTGGTGCCATGGTCAAGGAAGATGACGTGCCCAGACTGCTCACCGCCGAGCGAGAAAGCACCAGCCTTCATCTCTTCCAAGACGTAGCGGTCACCAACGGCCGTCTGCCGGACGGCTACACCCTCATGCTCGAGCGCCTGAAGCATGCCCAGATTGCTCATAACCGTGGCGACCAGTGTGTCGTGGGCCAGCACGCCCCGCTCGCGCATGGCCAGCGACAGGATTGCCATGATCTGATCCCCGTCCACGTCCACGCCGTTGGCGTCCACGGCAAGACAGCGGTCCGCGTCGCCGTCCAGAGCGATGCCACAGTCCGCCCCCGCCTCGACTACGGCTGCCTGGAGCTTCTCCAGATGAGTGGAACCGTAACCGTCGTTGATGTTCAGGCCGTCGGGCTCGCAGCCGATGACCGTCACCGTGGCACCGGCCTGTCGAAAGGCCTCGGGGGCAACCACACTGGCAGCGCCGTGAGCGGCATCCATCACTACGTGCAGGCCGTCCAGACGATGAGGAAGAGCGCCCAGCAGATGGGTGATGTACCGGGCAGGACCATCAGAAAGTGGGCGCACCCGGCCCACGTCGGATCCGGTGGGGCGATCCCACGGCTCGTTCAGGCGAGCCTCGATCGCATCTTCGAGCTCGTCGGCCAGCTTGTGTCCGCCGCGAGCGAAGAATTTGATGCCGTTGTCGGGCATCGCGTTGTGAGATGCAGAGAGCATCACGCCCAGGTCGGCACCGCTGTCG
>PMJN01000245.1:11821-13513 GCA_003157445.1 Micrococcales bacterium | reverse complement strand
TCATTCAGGTTGACAGATTCCGTGTGCCTTCACCACGTGCTGTCGTCCGCTATGCCGGTCTCATACGCCTAGTGTCTGCAGCGTTCGATCCACATTGCGCGGCACCGTCGCTCAGGTACTAAGAGCACAGTAAGGCCAGAAGCGGCATACTCCGACCATCAAGCACCATTGACGCTGAGGAGGCACGATGCGGCACATTCTCATGACATGGAACCCGGGCCAGGACGACAACAAGCAGTGGAGCCCCGCTACATGGGAAAGGACCATGGTGAAGAAGACCGCAGCAGGTAGGACCGTCGAAACCGGCTGGAGCGTCGCCCACAGGAAGAATGACATCGAACCAGGAGATATTGCCTACCTCTACCGACAAGGGGAACACGGTCGAGGACTCGTCACGATCGGTGAGATCCAAACGGAGCCGGAGGAAGACGAACATTGGGACGATCCCAAGCGCACCGCCAACTACGTCAGAATCGAATGGAGCGAGTGCCTTTCGCTGGATGACAGGATCACCGTCGAAGATCTTGAGGCCGAGATCCCGACCTTCCCTTGGGTGCAAGTCTTCAGTTCTGGACGCGAGGTGAAGGGCGCTGATGGCGCAAAGTTGTATGAGCTCTGGGCCTCCCGCACCACAGCTGTCTTCGGTGATGAAGACAGCGACGAAGGTGGTGGCTCCTACGACGACGAGAATGGTGGTGGTAGTGGCGGGGTAGGTGGTGGTTTCGGTGACGCAGAGAAGAACCGGCGCGTTGAGCTCGCAGCGATGGCCCTGGTTCATAAGTGAGTACCGCGGGGAGGGCTTCGACGTGAAAGACGTAAGTCTCGACAAGCGCGGCTGGGACGTCACAGCCCGCAAGAACTCCGAGGAGTTCCACATCGAGGTCAAAGGTGTGGCGGGCGCATTAGTGAATTTCTTGCTTACCGCCCGCGAGTTCAACAAGGCCAAGGTTGACCCACGGTGGGTGCTCGTCGCAGTCACGAAGGCACTTTCGGATCCTCAGTACTACGAAGTTGACGCAGCCAACGTGCTCGCCCACGCGCGACCCTACATGTACAAAGTCAGCATCCCCAAGGACACCTTCTCGTGAGTGGCTGACCCCTGACCCGTTGCTTCTTCTCTGTGAGGCCCACCACGTCACCCTTTTCTCGTTCCGAACCGCCGGCTTCATGGGCATGCTCGGCGCGGTCCAAGGGCGAAGGTCGTGGCCAGCGAGACCTGTCCACGACAACCAGACTGCCGCGCGGTCACCTCTCCCACTACTGATCAAAGCCGCCGAAGCGCTGAGTCGGCTGCAGCCCGAGCCGGACAAGCGACGCCGCGGAATGCGACATAGGTCAGGTGCTGGATGGGGGAAAGACTGATCGAGACCTGACGTCACCGCCCCGGACCGGTACAGGACATCTAATCCACTCAACCCGGCGACGCCTTTGCTGACCTTGCTGTCTTACTCAGGTGGTTTGCGCGCCGTCGGGCCCGACGAAGCTTCTAATGGCATGACGAGGTGGTTCACGGCCTGCGGGAACAGTGCACAGCCTTCAGTCTCACCTCGGCCCGGTGGTGGATCCGTGCCCCGCGGCTCCGCTGTTTAGGATCAGAGCTTCGGTGACAAGCCGTTGACGGGAGAAATGGTGAAGCAGGTCGAGGTGGGACCCGAGGGCGCACGGCTGGGGTATGTCGAGTTCGACGGAGAT
>PMJN01000245.1:0-11813 GCA_003157445.1 Micrococcales bacterium | reverse complement strand
ACACTCTGGGACTCGCAGGGGTCGACATGGTCGCGCACAGCATGGGTGGATCGATCGCGCTCGTGCTCGCCAGCCGCCGCCCGGACCTCGTAGGCCGACTCGTCCTGGCTGAACCGAACCTGCGGCCCTCAGTGAGGCCGCGCATCGAGCCGTTCACCGAGGCTGCCTTCGTCCAGTTCGGCTTTGAGCAGGCGCTGAGCGAAGTCGACCCAGAGTGGGGAGCCACGATGCGTCTGGCCGACCCTGTTGCGCTCTACCGCACCGAGCTGGCCCTTGGGCGTGGCACGACGCCGATGATGGACGAACTGCTACTCAACCTCACGATCCCGTGTGCGCTCGTCGAGGGCGCGCTCACCGCCGAGCTCCCCGAAGACCCGTCGATCCGCGCCTCGGGCATACCGCTTCGGGTCGTTTCCGCAGCTGGGCATTGCATGATGCTGGACAATCCAGCGGGCTTCGCCCGCGCCATCGCCGAGGCCCTCGCGGACCTGGCCTGAGGACGGGTCGCGGTGACCTGCTGTGCGCTGCCGCCGCAATCGGTGCGCAGGAATGGCTCGACTCCGGAGACCGGTCCCGGCCGCGCGGCATCGCCAGAGCCACGCCAGCGGCCCGATCCCGCGGGTAGCCGGTTCCGAGGATCTGGCGTGGCTGTTCAACCTGAAGTGGCCCCGGGGCGACGACTTGGCTTGGCCAGCCGTGACCTCTGATGTGCCGTTGACGGCCCTCATCTGAGACCGCTGGTCGCAATGCCGACCTCTAACTCTTTCGGCGCTGCGGCGGGTTGAGCATCAAAGCGGCGGCGACGGCCCCGGCGAGCACGGCTGCGGCCAGGAACGCAACCGTGTAGCCGCGGCCGCTGGACGCCGTGTCCCCTTCGATCATCGAGGCGATCGTCAGCAATACGGCCACGCCCAGGGCCGTACCGATCTGCGCCGCAGTGTTCACCGCGGCCGCCGCTGTACCTTGCTGCGCCTCGGGCAGTGCAGCCGTGGCCGCTTCGGTCGAGGTCACCGCGGCCCAGGAAAGCCCCAGCCCGGCGATCGCCACAGCGACCACCAGCAGGGGTACGGAACGGGCGACAGTCGCCAAGGCCAGGGCGATCATCGCCACCGCGACAATGCCGAGTCCTGCAGCCTTGCCCACGTGGCTGGGCCGCTGGAGCCAGAACCCGCCTGCGGTCGAGCCGATCACCACCATCACGGAGAACGGCAGCAGTACCAGATCGGTGAGCAGCGAGCGCAGGCCCAGCAGGTCCGCGGCGACCAGGGCGACCAATGTCCCAGACGCGCTGGTGGTGGCGGTTTGACGAAGGCAACACCGTTGGCCAGCAAGAACTGCCGGTTGGTCAGCGGCGACCAGCCCAGCAAGGGGTCTGGGCCGAAGACCTTGGGGTCGTTTGTGGCTGGTCGTTCCGCGTCAGTCGACCTCAGGCGGCACACATCGAAGGGGTCCGGCTGTGGCACGGATTATGCCGACCTCTCGTGCTCGAAACCCCTGCCCTGCAGGGGAGTTCGTGTCCACATCGGCATAACCAGCCGCACGGCATAACACCCGTTATGCCGACATCGGCATAACGGGTCCTACGGGACGTGCCTTTGCGTACACGGTCCGGACCGGTGTCGCTGCAGGATCAGGTTCCCCTCGAGGTTCGCAAAAGGGACGGTGGAGAGCCGAATACCAAGTTCGGATCTGCCTATGCCGGCGTTCGCTGACGACACATCCGTTCGCGCACGGACGACGGCGCCACCATCGGGCCGGATCCGAAGCTCGCTGCCGGGAGAAGTGCTTCGATCTTGGCCATCTCTTTCAGTTCTCGATCGCTAAAGGCTTTCCTCTCTCGATGGCGCGTCTAGCCTCCACGATGTCCTGCTCGCTGCCTGTCGAGTCTGCAAGATGATCAAGCCCCCGAAGTGCCTTCTCGATAAGCTCAACCTTGCGCAGCCAGGATTTCGTTCCGTCTTTGTCCGGAGCGAGTTCCGAATGAAGCGTGTGTTCGGCTACGGCGCTGTCCAAGGCGTTCTCGACGACGGTTCGCACCGTGCTCATCGTGCTCTCAAGAGACAGGTGGGCCTGTGCATGCGCGACTGCCAGCATCGACGCGAGCGACACTGTCAGCGCCTGCGGTGGGGCCGCAGCCAAGTCCGCCCCTGCCGAAGCAGCCGTCTGTCCCGTCTCAGTTGACCCATCTTGGTCCAGCTCAGTTGATAGGCCTAGTGTCGTCAATGACGCAGCAGTTCCCGTGAGCGTGCCCAGAGTCAGTAGCCCCCCCACCATCCCGCCAGGTCCGAAGGCGGCCAAGGTCGAAGTCACCACTGCGGCGCCGGCAAGCCCCGCCGGAGCAACAAAGGCAAGGCCCACACCGGTAGCTGCCAGTACCACGAGACCCGAACCGATTAAGACGGCACCCCACGGGACCTTGCCATCAGACATCCACTTCTGCGCCCACCGCAGCGACTCGCTGACCTGCTCAGCAAATGTGCGGTCCGCCAAGTTGCCGCCCGGTCTGCGCACACGGTCGAGGGTCAACTCGAGCGCTTTACACCGTTGATCCATATCTGCTCGAATGTCGAACGGTGCAACGATGGGCTGCATCATTAGTGCCACGCTTAGGGAAAGCAGTTCTTCATCGGCCCATTTGCCGCGCAAGTGATCGGAAGCGTCGAGCGTCAAATCGCGGTAGGTCGGGAAACGCCCGTCCGCGCAAGGGTGATCATCCGCCTGCGACTTCGAGATCTGCATACCGGCTTTGCTGGCGGCGTCGAGTAGATCGGCTCGGCGTTGCCTCTGTGTCTCGATATCCGCCACAGCACGACGGGCAACCTCCTCGCGTGCGGCATCGAGTCGCATCCGATCTCGCCATTTGTCGGAATGCATGTCTCGCGAGATCTGAATACTAAACGCCGAACCGAGAAGAAGTTCGAGCCAAGAGTCATGCAAGCGTCGAGACACTGCACCTGAAGCCTCATCTTGCTTGGGCAGTCGGTCGCCGAATAGCACGGATCCGACTGCCATCGCCACTGCAGGATGACCCATATAGGCTTCGAGATCGTGATCGCCATTGATATGCGCACATGCGTCTAGCGCCTGCGACACCTTCCGCGCGATGCCGCCGCCCCCCGTCACCCCGTCCCAGGGCGAGTAGACGTTAAGCCATCTGCGCACCTGCCCATACGGGAAGTCCGACACAAGGGAGGAAGCAGTTGATCGGTACCGTCCAAAAGAGAGCGGGCTCCCAATGGTGATCAGGAGCTCGACCCGCAAACCAGGAGGCAGCCTGCGCAGCAACCCAGCGACCGCGACGCTGCCCAAGCTGTGCGCGATGATGATCACCGACCCATGTGAAGGCAATCCCTTGAGCAGATGCGCCCAGATGGCGTGACGCACTGACGACCGCTCTACAAACTTTGTGACACTCTCAAAGGCAAGAAACTCCGCGGCATCTGCCAGCGTGTCACCGAGCGCGTCCGGGATATGGTTGAAACCGAAGACGTCGCTGGACTCCGCGACCGGCCGAACCTGCCGCTCCAGCGTCTTCTGCCGCACCGCATAGTCAATCTTTTGCCTGGAGAGTCTTCGGTCATCTGGCCGGCAATAGGTGACTGCTGGCTCGCGGAATTCCTTCACGTCGAACAACCCGGAGTAGTCAGGCACCAGGATGTCGTCGGCAGGAGCCGCCAGCTCGGAAAAGTGAAATTCGGCTAAACGGCGGTTTAACGGCTCGAGCCACCGGGCCTTGTCACTGGCTCCCCCTACACCGTGAACTAGCAGCATGGTCACCATGCAAGAACACCCCTATCCAGCGAAGTCAATCGACACGTTCACCGAGTCCCAGGCAGTTATGCCCGCCTCGTGGCAAGAGGGCTATCGAGGCCAACCCCCCCCACAGTGACCTTACGGCGCTGTCAACTTATGCCCGCGCGGCGAGGCCACCAACGTTTCACCCCACGGCACGCGGCCAGAGCTTCGCGCAGACCTACGCCTTCCCTGTTCGTCCCTGTCAGTCCCTGGTCAACGTAGACCCTGTTGGCGGCCACCCCAAGGGCGGTGAGTCCGTCGCGTTGAGCAGTCAGGTCCTGCTAATCGGTGGAGACCCGGGCATATCCGATAAGTAGCGCCACCATGGCGTACCTCCTACCAATGGGCCGGTCCGAAGCAACGCCGCGGCTACCGGCAACGGCATAAGCCGATCAACCAGGCTGCGTCTGAAGCCAAGCCGCAACCACAGGGGCTCCTCACCCACCAAGACACGCACCCATCGCGGCTAGGAAGTCCTCTCGCCAATGAGACTTCGGCCGTCGGCCTCTGTCGGAGGGCGATGACACGCTTTGGGTGAATGAACCGCGCGAATGAGACTAGGACGAGAACGATGACGCACGACCGGATTAAGCAGGCAGACCTCGACTGGTGGGTGGAGTTCGCATCCGGGCTCGAGTGGACATTCGCGCGCACCTACGCCCAGACAGCACCCCACAGCTATGTGGTACTTGGACGCACAACAGCGATGACCAAGGGCGACTATGTGCGCGCCGGAAGAGTGATTCACACCTTCGGCAGGCCTGCGAAGTTCTACGGCATGACGAGCATCTACCTCACGAGCCCTGACGGGCGAATGAAGTGGTGGACGATGGACCCCGAAGTCACGGAGACGAACCTCATCAACCAGGCGACCACCGACCGGTTGTATGGCGTGCAGAACGCGCCGTCGACCGACTCCGCCATCGAGACCCCCTATGACAGCCTCGCGACGGCGTACGACCAGTTGCATCCGGCCTCCGACGAGATGACCAGGAACCTCCGTGGCGCGGTCGCCTCGCTGAGCGGCGACTTCCCGCCTGCGGTCCTCGACGTTGGTTGCGGGACCGGTCGGGTTCTTGATCTCGGCGTTACGACGCCCGACCGGTACGCCGGGGTGGATCCGAGCCAGCCGATGTTGAACCAGCTAGTTCGAAAGCACCCCAACGTCGGGGTTGTCTACCCGATGCGGATCGAACAGGCTCTCGCCGCGAGGCTCTTCACTCCCGGTCAGTTCGAGATCGTTACGGCACTCCTCAGTGATGTGGACCAGGTGGACGATGACGCCATCGCAGGACTCGCTGAAATTGCGAGTCGAGGCTTCATCGTGGCGCGTGGTGACGAGGTGACCGCAGTGGAAACACGTCGTTCGGTCGCTTAGGCTCGCCGCTGCGCGTCCTGCCCTTTCCTGGAGGCCGTCTTTAACGAAGTCCCTGAGAACTCACCATGGCCTGCGGGCTACCGCAAGGACCTGTGATTCGACGATCGCCGCAGGACGACGAAGGGCTGGCGCTGGAGCGTCGGCCACATGTGCTGCTGGCTGTTAGTCCTCCTCCGTGGAGTACTTCACAAACACGTCGTCCGCCATGTCCAACTCGTCCAGGATGCCCTGGATCTCGGCCAGCATCCACTGCGGGTGTAACCCCATGAACAAGTAGTGGGATCCCGGCAGCGCATCGAACCGGCGGTTCACTTCGCTCGTCTCGAAGACAGGTCCGCCGTGTTTTTCGCTGTAGTCGAGGACCTCGTCTCGGTTGGTCTCCCACAGCCGTTGGAATACGAGACTAAACAAGCTCTTCACATCTCGGACTTCCCAGACTTCGCCGCCGAACACGGCATACTCAAACTCAGTCTTGAAGCCCCTGTAGTATCCGGGCTTCTTCTGGGCGTCGAGAATCGGTACGAGAGTATCCGGGTCCGGGGTGCCGGGGGGGCGCTTCCAGATCTCGAGGAACCTCTGCGTAAGTGCTTGAGTCCGTTCCGCGATCGTCCGCAGATCCCAAGCGGGTTCCCTTAGCAAGGCTTCTACAGACGGCACCTTGCTCTTCGCGTAATCACACTGCTTGTCCTTGAAGGGCTTGTTGCTTGCCGCGGCGTTCAGCGGCTGCTCCAGCAGTGTGAGGTTACCGATCGTCGATAGTATCTCGCGGTACTTCGCGCGTTCCACTTCGCTGAAGGTATGCCACTGGCGGGTTCCATCTCCGCTCCAGGTGTCTGTCGGGAACTGCGGGAAGATGTGCTCGATCTGCAGTTCACCGAGACCACCCAGACCGCCTGGATCTGAGATCTGGTACTCATCGATCCTGTAGAGGACGTAGCCCGCGTGCGGGAGTTCCTGGTACGTCAAGGCAAGCCGGATGCGTTCATCCGATGGGGTCTTTCTGGCAATTGCGCTGATCGGATATCCGTACTGTCGCCGCTTCCGGCACAGTTGCGCAGGTAGATGATCCCGGCTCGCGCCGACTACCATCTTGCGCAGGTATAGCGACTGGAGCTGTTCCAGGATCTCCAGCAGGGCGCCCCTGTCGATGACACCGAGTTGGCGGTCGCGGTAGACCCAGAGCAGGAGCGGGTACATAGCCGCGTTGGCATGTTCATGGAGAGTGATGGCGACGTGTTCCAACTTCTGCAGACCATCCCACACTGCGAGGGCATCGTTCTGGATCTTGTCGCGGAAGAAGTCATAGTTGTCTCGGAGGTGAGAGACCTGCACACCCACATCGGGCAGCGGACCGCCGAAGACGATGCTGTCAAGCTCACGCGCACCCTCCTTGCGGAGCTTGAGCCTCGTCCGCCCCGCAACTGCCGGATGCAGCAGCACCCTGTAAAACTGGCCGGCAAGCGCCTCATCCGAGTCTCCGAGCGTGTCGCGGAGCGCTGCAACCAACAGCATCAGCGTTGCGACCCGCTGCTGACCATCGACTAGGGCCCGTTCGGTAACCTCGTCGCTGCTCGCAGTTGTGTAAAGGATCGAGCCGAAGAAGTGAGTCTGCCGGGCATCCCCAGTGGCGACTGCGCGGATGTCCGCGAGGAGTTGCTCGCACCCGTCAATCTCCCAGCGGTACTGCCGCTGATAGACAGGAACGGCGATAGTCTCGTTCGCGGCAGAGAGCCATTCGATCGTGTTGACGGCGTCGGCCGTGACATCAGTGAAGGTCATGGTCCTGTGCTCCTAGGTTCCTGACATCTTCCGTTCCCAATATCTTCCCCGAAGCGGTTCACTTTGGTAGCAAATCAGTCCGACTCGATCGCTTCACATCTTGAATGGACACCCGCATTGAGCCGTCGTCGAGCTGCTCATACGGCCAAATCGATACCCGCCAGGAACACTCAGTCCTAGCATCGGCCAGATGGACGTGGCCTTCCGCTAGGCAGCGTCCCCAACTGCTACGGGTGCGTGTTCCCGACCCGGTCAGCGATCGTTTGCGGACACCGTTGACCTTGGTGAGCCGATTCGCCAATCTGACCGGCGGCCCAGCAGCCCCTTCCACGCGCGAGACCGAGGTTGCCGACGTGCATAGACATGCAGAGGCGCAGCCTGGCCGAACTACCGGAGTAGCCGCGAAGAGTGCGTCACACCAGCCGCGTGTGACGTGAGTTTTCCGCTCAGGGGGCGGCTTCGACGAACATCCGCTCATGCGCTCATGGCTCATAGCCGCATTTCGCGCGATAAGGACGCAGTCATCGGCGGTTTTGCGAGTTCCTTAACCAGCAGGGCGGTCGTCAAGCATCGGACCTGCGGGCCTTGCTCACAAGCGGTCGGGCCAAGGCCCGAGCAAATGTGGTTGCCACCAAGTTCATCGACAGTTCGGTTCACTCAGAACGCAGATGCTCGCCTTGTACCGACGGAACTTCAGGATGCCTGATGGCGCGGTGATCTTGGCTTGCGGTCAGGAGAACCCCGACCTGCGGTGTTTCGAGCGCCAAGGCGCCGGAGGGCATGACGAGTCAGGTCAATAGAGAGTTGATGTACCCACCGCTGGGCTAGACAAGACATGTCGCCCTCACCTGCCCGCCCAGGCGCGCTGAACTCCACGGATACCATGCTGCTCACCGTCGTGTTCGCTGGCGCAGCGGGCTCGTTCGTTCTGTGGGCCGGGGCGGCACTCACAGCAGTCCTGTCCGGCCACCCCGTACCAGGAGAGAATCTGGGCGCTGGTGTCCTTACCATCACCAAGTTCCGCGGAAACCCTTCAGCGGCGTGGGGACAACCCGTGGGGCCCACCTGGTTGTACTGGACCTCGACCGCGTCGGTCCTCGCAGTCCTGGTCGCCGCACTGGCCGCCTGCTGGTGGGTGTCGACGAGAAACAAGACCTCCCGCGCCCAGGATCCCCGGCGCCTCCACGGCCTAGCCTCAAGGGCCGCAGTTGCCGGGGTCGCCGGCGCCAAGGCGTTGATCGCCCGGGCAGGCGACCTGCGCCCATCCCTGCCCCATCCCCGGGTCGGGGATCTCGGTCATCGTCTCGGGCGCGGGCGCGGGTGGACTGCTACGTGAGCGTGGAGGACTCCATGGTCATGTTGGGCCCGCCTCGCTCGGGCAAGGGCGTACACATCGTCATCAACGCCATCCTGNNTGTGAGAACCCGCAGACCGCCATGATCCGCGCCAAGGCCCTGACCGCGGGCGCCGCGTCCGGCACGACCGACTCCAACTTATGGCAGTCCTCGGCCGAAGCCGCGGTGCGGGCCCTGCTGCACGCAGCAGCACTGGGGGTCGCACGCCGGCGGACCTGTACCGGTGGTCGCTGTCGGCGGCGTGGGCGCGTGAGGCGGTGATGATCCTGGCTACCCACCCGACGGCGGCGCCGTCCTGGCATCAGGGGCTGGAGGCGATCGTGGGCGCCGACCAGAAACAGCGGGACTCCGTCTGGGCGATGATCGCGATCGCGTTCGCCTCACTGGCCGACCCCCGAGTGCTGGACGCGGTATCTCCCGGACCCGGGGAGCAGTTCGACCCGCAAAGGTTCCTTCGGCAGCGCGGGACGGTGTTCCTGGTTGGCACCTCAACGGGAGCCTCGGCCACAGCGGGGCTGGTGGGTGCGTTCGTCGAAGACGTGGCCTATGCCGCCCGCCGACTGGCCGCCGAGTCCCCGGGCGCGCGGATCGATCCCCCCGTTGTCGATGATCCTGGACGAGGCGGCCAACTACCCGCTGCCCTCCCTGACCTCGCTGATGTCCGAGGGCGGCGGGACGGGCATCACCACGATGGTCGTCTTGCAGTCCCTGGCGCAGGCCCGCGCGGTCTGGGGGGAACACGAGGCGTCGGCGATCTGGGACGCTGCCACCGTCAAGGTCATCCTCGGCGGCGGCTCCAACGCTCGGGACCTCGAAGACCTGTCCAAGCTCATCGGGCAACGCCAAGAACAGCAGCTCACCCAGTCCATCGGCCCTGACGGCCCCCGGTCCAACTCCTCGTCTACCCGCGAGGTCCCGTTCATGGACACCTCCCGGCTGCGGATGCTGCCGTTCGGGACCGCGGTCCTCATGCTTCGCGCGGCCCGCCCGATCGTGTTGACCATGACGCCATGGACAAAGCGCCCCGAAGCGGCCGAACTGCAGTCCTCGCGTCGCCAACTGGAAGAAGTAATCGAACATGCCAACTCCCAGGCTCACCAGTTGCTGGCGGGGTAGGCGGCGGCGATGACTTTGAGGCACGACCCGTTCACGGCTGGGTTCGGCGAACAAAGCGGGCCGACCCACTGGCCATCCATGCTGCCCGATGAAGCCCAGCCGGCCTGGGCTGAGCTGCGCGACTGGGTCGAGCATCTGGTCGACCGGTTCGCCCTGGAGACCAGGGTCATCCCACCGTGCTGGTACCGGCACAACACGCTCGTCGAGTCACTATCGGCGCTGCGCGACCATGAACGACTCTGCTTCGCCCCCAGCGGCGCGGTCTACTGGTTCCGAGCCCTGCGTGAGGTCGAGCAGCGAATGAGCCAGGCCTGCACGGACCCAGTGCTCAATCAACGAACACCGCCCCGACCTGACCGCACCTGGACGACAGACCAGGCAGTTTGGCAGACCTTCCTCGACGAGGACGTCGAAGGCCGCGAGCTGCGGATCATCGACGAAGGCCTCGCCGACCGCTGAACACAGGGACCCGATCGTGTACCGACCGCCCGGTAACCGGTACATGACCAGTCGGCCTCCCCACGAAGGGCAACCAGCCATGTATCAGGAACCCAAGCCAAACATCGGTGAAGCTTGCGGTGGCAACGGGGTCGAGCCATGAAAGTCACCGCCGGACGCCTCGACATCGCCGCAGTTCGATATGACCACCCGATCCAGGACGTCATAGCAGCCAGCGGGGTCGAGCTGACCACACGCGGCCAGGGCTTCATGGGCTACTGCCCCTTCCACGACGACTCCACCGCATCACTGTCCGTTGGCGGCGTACCGGACCGGTTCCACTGCTTCGGGTGCAGCGCCGGCGGTGACGTCATCGAATACGTGCAACGTTTCACCGGACTCTCCTTCACCAGCGCCGTACAAGCCCTCGAGTCGGGCACGGCCTTCCGCGGCGCCGCGCTGTCCCCCACGCGTCAGATCCAACGGCCAGCTCGCACAGTCGAGCTTTCCACCACGCCGCAGCGCGCCCACGCCATCAACAACCTGGCGTGGGAGTTCTTCACAACCCCCGCCAACGTCAGCGCCGCTAAGGCCTATCTGCGGGAGGCACGTGGCATCGACATCGGCCCATTGTGCACGGCCGGCGGAGGCGAGCCGATCGTCGGCTACGCCACAACCGGATGGCACGCGCTGACCCGGCACCTGCACCACCACGGGGTCACCAATACCAAAATGCTGGAACTGGACCTCGCCCAACGGTCCCGCACCGGCGAACTGATCGACACCTACCGTGGCCGGCTCATCGTCCCCGTACTCCATGAGGGTGAAGTCGGCGGGTTCATCGGCCGGGACACCACCGGTGATCCCAGGGCACCCAAGTACCGCAACCCGACCAGGACGCCAACCTTCGACAAGTCAAGCGCCCTTTACCAGCCCACTCATCACGGACTGGATGCCGGCGCGCACGTCGTGGTCGTCGAAGGAGTGCTGGACGTCTTGGCGATCGCCGCCGCAGCAGCCCAGGTCGACCAGCACGCGATGTTCGCGCCCGCCACCACCAGCGGGGTCACCGTCTCCGGTGTCCAAGCCCGCACGGTCCTCGCGCTGCACCGCCAGCCGCCGATCATCGCCCTAGACGGCGACCAGGCCGGGCGTGATGGCACCGACCGGTGGCTGACAGCACTCTGCGTCGAACGCGGTCGACCCGCCTTGGTCACCCGGCTACCCGACGGAATCGACCCAGCCGAATGGCTCCAACACCAAGGCGCCCACGGCCAACAGGCATTCGACCGACGCGCCCACGACAAGGTCGCCACCGATACACCCAGCCCTATCCTGCCCGGCCGGGACCTGGTCCGGCTCTACTTCGAAAGCCCCGGCGAACCACGCCGTCGCATCGTGGACGTGCTCACACCCCTGGCCATGCAGCTGTCGCAAAGTGCTGCCCGCGAGCTCATCGACCAAGCCGAACACGAAATGACCGCCCGCGGCGCGAACCCCCATGGGGACTTCGCCCCCTCAGCCCGCGCCGCCATCAGCCAGGCACAACATCTAGCGCTCATGCAGCAACATCTGCGCGCGATGGCCACAAGAGAAGGCCTGTCGCGGTTATCCACAGAAACTCCCCGCCTTGATGCGCACCAGGTCGCCTAACCCACACCATCACCGCAGACCCCATAACCGCACCGGGCCGAAGCGCCCACTGAGCGCGTCACGAGACAGACCACTCAACCGACAGAAAGTAGCCAACCCATGACCGACCAGTACCACCACTGCACCCATGGAACCCAACCCGCCGCCAACATCGATCCAGTGGTCCGCGCCTGCGTCCACATCGACGCCGCCGCCCACCAGCTAGAGACCGCCGCCGGCGGCGATGTCTTCTCGCCCCTGCTCGGCCCGGCCAGCCAGCTCGCGTTGATCCGCGGCGGCATCGACCCCACCATCCGTGC